>CALKUW010000119.1 GCA_937996585.1 uncultured Flavobacteriales bacterium | reverse complement strand
GCAAAACCATAAAACACTAACAATCAACGAACTAAACCAAACAAGCGGCTCAGCCGGTCAGAAAGTACCTTCGCGCCACAACTGACACGCGCAACGATGAAAGCCCACCTCGCACAACTTGGCCTTCAAGCCAGCAACCCCGGCACCCAGATTGGTAACGACAACTCCGGCATTGGAAACGACATCCAAAGCATCAGCCCCGTCGACGGCAGCCTGATTGGAAGCACGGGCGTGTGCTCGGCCGCTGACTACGAACGCGCCATCAGCGCGGCGGTAGAAGCCGGAAAATCCTGGCGCAACATCCCTGCGCCGCAGCGGGGAGAAGTCGTTCGACTTTACGGAGAGGCATTGCGCAAACACAAGGATGCTTTAGGCGCACTCGTTTCCTTCGAGATGGGCAAGAGCCTCCAGGAAGGTCTGGGCGAGGTCCAGGAAATGATCGACATCTGCGACTTTGCCGTGGGCCTCTCACGTCAGCTCTATGGCTTGACCATGCACTCCGAGCGGCCTGGGCACCGGATGTATGAGCAATGGCATCCCCTTGGTGTCGTGGGCATCATCAGCGCATTCAATTTCCCCGTGGCCGTTTGGAACTGGAACACCGCCATCGCATGGGTTTGCGGAAACGCCTGCATTTGGAAGCCCTCTGAGAAGACCCCGCTCACTGCCGTTGCCTGTCAGAACATCTGGAATGAGGTTACGGCAGACATGCCCCATGTGCCCAAAGGCCTCTCCTGTATCGTACAGGGGGACTACAAAGTGGGTGAGATGATGACCCAAGACAAGCGGGTTGCCCTCGTGTCCGCAACGGGATCCATCCGCATGGGTAAGATTGTCGCCCAAGCTGTTGCCGCTCGACTCGGCAAGAGCCTGCTCGAACTCGGTGGCAACAACGCCATCATCGTCGAGCCTGATGCCGATTTGAAAATGGTGGTTCCTGGAACGGTGTTCGGTGCTGTGGGCACCTGCGGGCAGCGCTGCACGTCCACCCGCCGCCTTATCATCCACAGCAGTATTTATGACAAGGTGGTCGATGCACTGAAGAGCGCATATGGGCAGTTGCGCATCGGCGACCCCCTCGATCAGAATAACCACGTCGGTCCCCTCATCGACCATGACGCCGTGGCAGCTTACAACAAAGCACTTGAAGATGTGGTCGCCCAGGGTGGTCGCATCATCGTTCCCGGTGGCGTCCTTGACGGCCCCGGCTATGAATCCGGATGCTACGTGAAACCTGCCATCGCAGAAGCCACCAATGACATGGCCATCGTCCAGCACGAGACTTTTGCTCCCATCCTCTATGTGATGAAATACGACACGCTCGAAGAAGCCATTGAGATTCAGAATGGTGTCGTTCAAGGCCTGTCTTCCGCCATCATGACCACCAACCTGCGTGCTGCTGAACGCTTCCTATCCGCCAACGGCAGCGACTGCGGCATCGCCAACGTCAACATCGGTACGAGTGGCGCAGAAATCGGTGGTGCCTTCGGTGGTGAGAAGGAAACGGGCGGCGGGCGCGAATCCGGCAGTGACGCCTGGAAAGCCTACATGCGCCGCCAGACCAACACCATCAACTACAGCACAGAATTGCCGCTCGCACAGGGCATCAAGTTCGAATTCTGATGTGGCGCCATTTCGCCCTGCTGGCCGCAGTCGCATGTGGAATGGGCTGTGCGGAACGGGAACCAGCAATCGAAGTCCCGGCCCGAGAGGGTGGTATTGGCCAACTTCTCTTCGAGATCAACGACTCTACGACCATTGCCATTCCCGGCAAGCGAACAGGGGAGACGCTCACGCTTTTCAACGGCAGTGAATCCATTGTCTGCAGTGCCCTCGATTCACTCTGCTACACCGTTCCGGTGTTCAGCGGGACGCTTTGTATGGACGGGGAAGGCCGGGGCCAATGGACGGACATCCTCAGGGTAGGGGACGCCCTCTATACAGTGCCTGTCCGGTGGAGTTCAATTGCGCCCTCAACACCTTCCGGCACAGCTTTGGACACCACCAAATGGAGGCTGGCCTTCGGCACGGAAGACCCCTGGTTCGGCGACCTTGTCCTCCATGAGGATGATGCCGGGATCCTGGGCGGCACCATAGAGACGGCCACCGGCGACTTCCGGTTCCTGCACGGTTCGGAGGAAAACGGCAACATCGTTCTTCAGACCTTCGATGGCGCCCACCTCTTCCGGTTTTCATGTGAGCGAACGGAAGACAGACTGGTCAACGGATGGTTTGCCAGTGGAAACCACTACGGCACCCCCTTCGAAGGAGAGCGACTCAACGACGACCACCTCCCTCTGTCATCGGGACAACAGGCCGTATGGACCGGCCTGCCCGTGGCTTATTCCGGGTACAGCATGACGCGCAATCCGGTGGATTGGAAGGCAGCAGAGCACAGAGATACCGTGCACATCCTGAGCGTCATGGGCACGTGGTGCCCCAACTGCATGGATGAGCACCGCCTGTTGCGCGACCTCGCACGCCAACACCCCAACGTCAAGGTGCACACCCTGGCATTCGAACGGGGGCTGGACCGGCCCAACGGGGAAAAACTCGCCCTGCGTCGCCTCAAGAACTACCACGAGGAAATGGAACTGTGGCGCCTAGATGACCGATGGGATGTGACACTTGCAGGGCCCGCCTCAAAGACGGAAGCCCAAAAGAAGCTGCCCTTCCTGGACAAGGTGGTCAGCTTCCCGACTACAATCGTACTCCACCCCGAACAGGAGGAGCCATGGATTCATTCGGGGTTCAATGGCCCAGCCACAGGAGCGAAATACGATTTGGAACGCGCTGCCCTGGCCGCCGCCATCAACGGTCGCTCGGAAAGTCGTTGACCCGGTCCACCACCAACTTGGTGTCGCGGTTCGCCACCTCCCAGGAGGTCAGGAACACCAGCCGCCCAATCTCCGACATCTTCGGATAAAGGATCTTGTCGGGCGTGTCTCCTGGGCCGTGATAGTCTTCATGAACCCCGCTGAAATAGAAGATCACCGGGATGCCGTGCTTGGCAAAATTGTAGTGGTCACTCCTGTAGTAGAACCGGTTCGGATCGTCAGGTGCGTTGAAGGTGTAGTCCAGGTCAATGCCCACGTGCTCCGCGTTGACCGCTTCGCTGATGTCGTGAAGCTCGCTTGACAGCTTGTCACTACCGATCAGGTAGATGTAACGGTCGTTGTCCGCGTGGGCCTCATCCACCCGACCGACCATGTCCATGTTGAGGTCGCACACGTGCTTTTCAAGGGGGAATGCCGGGTGATCGCTGTACCACTCCGAGCCGAGCAGCCCCTTCTCCTCTCCGACGAAGGCCATGAACAACACCGAACGCCGCGGTCCATTTCCGGCAGCTGCCGCAGCCGTCCACGCCTGTGCATTTTCCAGGAGGCTCACCGTTCCACTGCCATCATCATCAGCACCGTTGTAGATCAGACCCTCCTTGTCGACGCCCACGTGGTCGTAATGGCTGGTCAGCACCACGATTTCATCGGACAGGGTGGAGTCGGATCCGGGAAGCAAGCCCCAGACATTGGCAGCCTTGACCTTGTCGTCTATCCGGGCCAGGTTAAGTTCCAGCTTGCCGAGGTCCGTTCCCTTCAGTTTGCCTTTGGGCCACTTCTTGCGCACGTCCTTCATGGATTTCCAACCCGTCACGCGGAGCAGGACATCCTCTGAAACCAGCAGCGTGGGCAGGTCGGTGCCTTCCCCTTTTCGGTCCACATCCAAGCGCATCCTTTCACGGCTCAACCACGGTACCAATCGGGACCTCAGGGTGGCGAATTCATCCGAAACGATGAGCACCCCTTTGGCTCCGAGGCTGTCAGCGAGCTGGCGCTTGACGGAAGGATCCCTGCTCCACCGGCTCTTCTCATCGGTTCCACTCAACACGAACCCCTTTTCCTCGCTGCCCGGTTCGCCTGTCATGTAGACGACCACCTTGCCGTTGACATCCAGTCCTGCATAGTCGTTCCAATCGCCCTCCTGAATGCCGTATCCGACGAATACTGCCTCGGCTGCCACATCGGCTACCTCGATGCCGGGGTAGGGCACGAAATCGTCCTTGAACATCATCTTGTTTCCGGCGATGTCCAGCAGGCCGCCCTTGAGCTGGCTGACCTTCAGGGGCACCTCCTGGAAATGGGAGCCATTGACGGGCTCGAGTCCCATGGCCTGGAATTGTGCAGCGATGTAGTCTGCAGCCTTTCGTTGTCCCGTCTTGCCCGTCTCCCGGCCCTCCATGGAGTCCGCCGCAAGAATGTACAGGTGGTTGGAGAGGTCTTCGGCTGTGATGGTCTCAGCCCAACGCACCGCAGTACTGTCCAGGTGTTGCAAAGTCTGGCCCTGCGCCACGGAAAGGCCCAGTATGAGGGTGCACAGGAAGGGAAGTCGTATCGGGTTCATGAGCATGCAATTTTTTCTACGCGGCGTTGGTGGCGTCCTCCTTCGAAGGGGGTGTCGAGGAAGGCGGCGACGCAATCCAAGGCATCGGCAATGGCAATGAAACGGGCGGGAAGGCAGAGCACATTGGCATTGTTGTGTTCCCGAGCGAGGCGGGCGATGTCCGGACGCCAGGCGATGGCGGCCCTGACCGTGTCGTACTTGTTGGCGGTCATGGCCACACCGTTGGCCGAGCCGCAAATGAGGATGCCCAATCCATCACCGGCGGCCACGGCCTGGGCCAGCGGATGAACGTGATCCGGATAGTCGACGCTTCCGTCACCCTCGGTTCCGTGATCTTGAATGTCCGCTCCCCGTTGCTCCAGCCATGCCAAGACAGCTGCTCGCAATGCACCGGCGGCGTGGTCATTTCCCAGGTGAATCCTCATGGGTTGAAGTTCCCACTATTTCCGTCACGAACCCATCCACAAAAAATTGTGGATCCACACCTGATGATGTGGGTAACCCACACGAAAGAAAATTTGGAATTCACCCCTTCTTGACGGCTTCGAAAACCGAACCGATCCCACAAGCATTCTCACCCCCATCTTTTCCCGTTCATACCCACCGGAGATTCCATCCTTTTCAAATGGATGGTCATTGTGATTTGTTTCACCACAGGTTACCCCCAGCTGTCCAATTTTTGTGGATCAACCATCCATTGTATTGATTCACAAGAACCCCATGGCGTGGATTAATCGGGATAACTCCCGTAAGGTCGTGGAAGAAAAAACCATCCAAACCGATGGGCATGGAGTTATCCAACGTTTCAACAGACCTATGACGATGATGATTCTTTTTTAAAAGAAAGATGATATATATGGTTCGGGGTAAAAACCAGATTCTGCCGTGATTTCGTTGGAAGTGGGGGCCCAACTTGCAGGTGTGATTCGCACCCTTCAAATAGGCTTGTGGCTTCTGCTGGTCGGAGGTTCGGGGATGGTGTCCTGGGCCCAGGACAGTGTTGCCGTCGAGTACCGGTATGCGGATGGTGCGATCAGCAGTCGTGGTTGGTTGGTGGGCGGGGTTCCGTCGGGTTATTGGGTGTCTTTCCATGAGGACGGGACAAGAAAGAGCGAGGGCAATTGGAATGGCGGTGTTTTGGATGGGGAGTGGATATTCTATGATGTGAGGGGCCGGGTGGAAACCACGCTTTCCTACAGTGGTGGCCTGAAGAATGGCGAGGAGTTCCATTGGGACAGTACCGGAGTCAAACTGCGGTCCGTTCCCTGGCGGGAGGACACGATCCAAGGCGTGGAAGTCCGTTTTGATATCGCGGGCATTGAAGTTTCCCGGATTCCTTGGCGGGATGGAATGAAGGAAGGAGTGGCGTTGGATTTTGCCGTGGAGCAGGGTCGGCAAGGCCGCATCATTCGGCGCATGGGGTACCGAGAGGATCTGCTGCGGTGGGTGGAGGAGGTCAACCGATTCGACGATCAGGGAAGGAAGACGGGCAAATGGATGACGTTCTGGCCCAATGAACGGGTGCGCCTTGAGGGCCCCTATGAGCGCGGGCTGAAGGAAGGGGTCTTCAAGTATTTCAGTCGGAACGGAGACCTCGAGCGGACGGAGACCTACAAGCGGGGTGAATTGGTGGAGGATGCTCCGGAAGCGGTGGCCCTCGATTTGAGAAAGACCTTCCATGCCAATGGCCAGGTGGAACGCTCCGGTCCCTGGCGGGAGAATGAGCCCATGGGAACGCATCGGTTCTTCGACGAGAAAGGCCACCTTGTGGAGGTGAGGGTTTTCAGGGAAGGCAGGCTCAATGCTTCGGGAATGTTGGACAGTTTGGGCCGCAGAACCGGGGAATGGGTCATGTATTGGCCGGATGGAAGCAGGAAAGCAACGGGTGGTTATCTGGAAGGCAAGCGTGATGGAGACTGGGTGTATTACCGGTTGGACGGTACGGTGGAGCAGGAGGGGGTCTTCCAGGGGGGAGAGTGGAATGGCCGCTGGAAGTGGTACCACCTGAATGGCGCTCTGCACCGTGATGAGCGTTATCGGAGGGGAAAAGAGGATGGGGCCTTTTTCGAGCTGGCTGCTTCAGGTGATACCCTCGCCCGCGGCGTGTATGAACGTGGATACAAGCAGGGCCCATGGATTGAGCACGTCAACGACGACCGACGGGAGGGGAATTACCTCGATGGTGAGCGCGATGGCTTGTGGCGCCATCTGGACGATCAGGGTGCATTGCGGTTCGAAGGGGCCTATGTGGCCGGCATACCCACCGGGCAGCATGTGACGTATTGGCCGAATGGAACCCGGTCATCCGTGGGTTCGTATGAAGGCGGTCTGCCTGAAGGGAATTGGCGTTATTTCGATGCCAATGGCATGGTGCAGCTGGTTCGCCAGTACCGGGCCGGGCGCATCGTGAAGATCAATGGAAGCAAGACCGACCGATGAAAGGGACGGAAGACAGAGCGGGTGACTTGGGTCCGTGGCCATCGGAATGGATGGACGCCATCCCATCTGCCGTTCTCCGACTGGAGGGCAATCGTGTTGTCGATGGGAATGACCGCGCCCGTTTTCTGTTGGGTCTCGAATCGGGCTTTGCTCCCTTTGAATGGGTGACGTCCGAGGTGTTCTGTTGGCGGTCTGAGGACAGGATGTATTTCCAGCACCGATGGGAGCATGTGGATCCGGCGGAACGCGTGCCCTTGCGGATGGAATTGGAAATCGAGCGCAAGGGCGGAGCGCGTTTCCAGGCCGAGGTTCGCCTTTCTCCAGCACCGGATGGTGGGGGTGTATTGCAACTGGTGGACATCAGTGAACAGCGCTTCCGCCAGCAGGCACTCCAGGATCGGGAAGCGCATTATCGGCGTCTGAACGACATCGCCCAGGAGGGCATCGTCCAGGTCCAGGATGGTGTTGTGCTGGATGTCAATTCCCGTTTCCTCGTGATGATGGGGGTGGAGCACCCCGAGGAAGTCATTGGAGATACCATCCGGGACCTCGGTTTTGAGCGGTTGGGCAACCTCGAGCCCATCGCGGGAAGTGGGGTATTCGATCGGGCGGATTGGACGCTGACGAACCGGCAGGGTGAGGTCCTGCACCTGGACATCGGAAAGGGCCGCCTGGAGGATGGGTCCGAGGTGTGGATGATGTACGACGTGTCCGACCGGAAGCGCATTGAATTCGACCTCGTTCAGGAGCGGGAAAGGTTCCGTTTGCTGGTGCAGAGTTCACCCAACGGGATTGTCATCCTGGTGGACGGACTGATCCGTTATTCCAATCCGGTTGCGAGTGAATTGTTCGGCAAGGAAGCCGAGGACCTGGAGGGCAATCGGTTTGGTGGATTGTTTCCGCAGGCCTTCCAGAAGACGGTGGAGGACGGCGCCAAAGAGACGCGCAATGGCCGCCGGGTCGAGGAGGCGGAGATTGAATTGGAACCTAGCGGTCGGCGAGTGACGCTCAAGTGGAGGTTGACCATTTTCGATGGGCAACCCGCTGTCCAGGTGAACATTTCGGATGTGACCGATCGCTTTGCCCTGATGCAGGAGCGGATTCGGGCTGAAGTTGCGGAGGAGGCCAATGAGCAACTGACC
>CALKUW010000118.1 GCA_937996585.1 uncultured Flavobacteriales bacterium | reverse complement strand
GTCCTCACCGAAGGCATAGGTCGAAATGCGCGGCGCCTCGGGATCCGCCTGCCGCACATCCGTATAGTGGTTGTAGAGCAGGCTGATGACGGTCTTCGTTCCGGGCAGGAGAAGGGTCGGATCAAGGCGCTTGTCAAAGTTCTTCTCCAAGTAGCCCATCTGTCCATGTCGCCCCTCCTTGAGCCACGCGGCAAGGCGCGGCTCCTCCTCGTCGAGTCGTTGCGCCTTGGAAAAACCGACGGCCGTGAAACCGAGTTCCGAAGCCCATTGGCGGATGCGCTCCACCCGCTCCTCCCCGATGTGCCGTGTCCTGGCCATGGGGGTCAGCCCGCGTCAAAGAGGCCGCCTCCGGAAGTCGGGACGCGGCCGAGGTGCTTGTAAGCCGCTTCGGTGGCCTGCCGCCCACGCGGTGTCCGCACGAGGAAGCCCTGCTGGATGAGGAAGGGCTCGTAAACCTCCTCGAGGGTGCCCCCATTCTCCCCCACCGCCGTGGCGATAGTGGTGATGCCGACCGGACCGCCCTTGAATTTGTCGATGATGGTGCCCAGGATGCGGTTGTCCATCTCATCGAGGCCCTTGCGGTCCACATTGAGGGCGTCCAGAGCATAGCGCGTGATGCCGGGCTCGATGGTCCCGTCCCCTTTGATTTCCGCAAAGTCGCGCACGCGGCGCAGGAGCGCGTTCGCAATCCTCGGCGTGCCCCGGCTGCGACCGGCAATCTCGAAGGCCGCCTCGTGGTCGATGGGAATGCCGAGCAGCCCCGCACTCCGCTGCACGATGCCCGTCAACGTCTCCGCGTCGTAGTAATGCAACCGCAGGTTGATGCCGAACCGCGCCCGGAGGGGTGCCGTCAGCAAACCGCTGCGCGTGGTCGCACCGACCAGTGTGAACGGATGGAGATCAATCTGTACCGTGCGCGCATTTGGGCCCGTATCGATCACCAGGTCGATGCGGTAGTCCTCCATGGCGCTGTACAGGTACTCCTCCACAATGGGGCTCAGGCGGTGGATCTCATCGATGAACAGCACGTCCCGCGGCTCCAGCCCCGTCAACAGCCCCGCGAGGTCGCCCGGCTTGTCCAGCACAGGCCCACTGGTCGTCTTGATCGCCACGCCCAACTCCGCCGCCACAATGTTCGCCAGCGTCGTCTTTCCGAGTCCCGGCGGACCGTGGAACAGCACGTGGTCCATGGATTCACCGCGGCGGGAAGCCGCCTTGACGAAGACTTCGAGGTTCTCCAGGGCCTCGCGCTGGCCCGCGAATTCATCAAAGCCGGACGGGCGCAATACCCGCTCGACCTCTCCGTCGCTGTGCCCTTCGGCCGCACCCCGCAAATCGAAGTCCTCCATGAGACCAAGTTCGGCAGGACCCGCGAATTCCCAAGCCCACCTGCACATCCCCTTGTACACAAAAAGGGCCCTTCCGGATGGGAAAGGCCCTTTTCAAATGCGATTGGGTCGAGGTCAGTGCGCCTCCTCACCGTCGCCGAGCGGCACGGTTTGGGGCACGAAGTCCTCCTCAAAGGCAGGGTTGCTGTAATCGTATGCCCAACGGTGCACTTCCGGCAAGGCACCGGGCCAGTTGCCATGGACGTGCTCGACCGGCGTCGTCCACTCTAGCGTGTTGCCCTTCCAGGGATTCTCGGTGGCCGGCTGGCCGCGGAAGATGCTGTGGAAGAAGTTGAACAGGAACAACAACTGCGACAGCGCACCGATGATGGCGAACACCGAGATGACCGGGTTCAGGTCCGCCGTGGCGTTCAGGAATTCAAAGGCACTGTACTCGTAGTAGCGGCGCGGTGCTCCGGCCATGCCCACGAAGTGCATGGGGAAGAACACACCGTAACCACACACGATGGTGAGCCAGAAGTGGGCGAAGCCCAGCTTCGTGTTCAGCATGCGGCCGAACATCTTCGGGAACCAGTGGTAGATCCCGCCCAGCATGCCGAAGATGGCCGACATGCCCATCACGATGTGGAAGTGCGCCACCACGAAGTAGGTGTCATGCACGGAAACGTCGAGGGCGGAGTCGGCGAGGATGATGCCGGTCAGACCGCCCGTCACGAAGGTGCTCACCAAACCGATGGAAAAGAGCATCGCCGGCGTGAAGCGCAGGTTGCCCTTCCACAGGGTCGTGATGTAGTTGAAGGCCTTCACCGCCGAGGGGATGGCGATCAACAGCGTCGTAAACACGAAGACGGAACCGATGAACGGGTTCATGCCCGTCACGAACATGTGGTGACCCCACACGATGAAGCTCAGGAAGCCGATCGCGAGGATGGATCCGATCATGGCGCGGTAGCCGAAGATGGGCTTGCGGGCATTCGTAGCGATCACCTCCGAACTGATGCCGAGGGCGGGGAGCAGCACGATGTACACCTCCGGGTGACCCAGGAACCAGAACAGGTGCTGGTACAGGATGGGAGAACCACCCGTCACGTCCAAGGCTTCACCGCCGATGAAGATGTCACTCAGGTAGAAGGCCGTGCCCATGGAGCGGTCCATCAAGAGCAGCACCACAGCCGACACCAACACCGGGAAGCTCAACACGCCCAGGATGGCAGTGATGAGGAAGGCCCAGATGGTCAGCGGCAGGCGCAGCATCTTCATCCCTTTCGTCCGCAGGTTGATCACCGTCACGATGTAGTTGAGACCGCCGAGCAGGGAGCTGGCCACGAACAACACCATGGAGATGAGCCACAGCGTCATGCCCGTTCCGGAACCCGGCATCGCCTGCGGCAATGCGCTCAATGGTGGATACACGGTCCATCCACCGGATGCCGCACCGCCCTCCACGAACAGGGAGAAAATCATGATGAGGCTCGACACGAGGAAGAACCAGTAGCTCAGCATGTTCAGGAAGCCGGAAGCCATGTCACGGGCACCGATCTGCAACGGAATGAGCAGGTTCGAAAACGTACCGCTCAAGCCTCCCGTCAGGACGAAGAAGACCATGATGGTACCGTGGATGGTGACCAGGGCGAGGTAAGCATTCCGGTCGAGGATGCCGCCCGGGGCCCACTTGCCGAGGAAGGTCTCGAGCACGCCGAAGGGCTGACCCGGCCATCCCAGCTGGAGGCGGAAGAATACGGACAGGGCCACTGCGACGATCCCCATGAAGACAGCCGTGATGAGGAACTGCTTCGAGATCATCTTGTGATCCTGACTGAAAACGTACTTGGAGACGAAACTCTCCTTGTGGTGTGCGTGTGCTCCCATGGTTTCCTTTAGCTGGGGGGTCAGTGGATCATCGCCATTTCCCCGCCTTCGATGTCAACATCGGCGGAGGGCGCGGGTTCGTTTTCGGGCGCGGAAGGCGCTCCCTCGTCCACGAGGAAGGCATCCTGCTGCTCGAGCCATGCATCGTACTCCTCGCGGGATTCGATGATGACGTCCATCTTCATGTTGAAGTGGGCGGCACCACAGACCTTGTTGCA
>CALKUW010000117.1 GCA_937996585.1 uncultured Flavobacteriales bacterium | reverse complement strand
GCCGCCCGTTTCTTGGGCTTTGGACGGAAGGGCTTGCCTCCTGGCCCCGGTCGGCGGCCACCACCGGAGGGCCCGGTCTTGCGGCCGCGGCCTTCGGATTCACCCTTGCCGGGGCGGTGGAAGGATTGGGCATCGGACAGGGATTGGCGGGTGCCGAAGCCGCGCTTCTCCGTGCCGCCGTCGGCTTGTTCGGAGCGTTTGCGGTTGGGGTTCCCGGAGCGACCGGTGCGCTGGGGACGTCGGGAACGGGGTGAGTCGGACATGGTGGTGGCGCGCTGGCGGGCGAAGATAGGCAGGTCAACCGCCGGGCGCGATGCGGATGCGTTCGTCAGCCCCGGGCCTTCCCTTCCTACCGAACAGGTAGGCGATGGTCACGCCCTTTTCCAGGAAGGTCATGGCGTGTCGCGAAGTACTGGCGTCGAGCAGGGCGGCCTGCGCGCCCTCCAACACGGGTGTTTCGCCGCTGAGGTCGCTGGAGGCCAGGAATTTGCCATTGGCGATGCTGATGTAGCCCGCCTGCGCCCGCGCAAGCAGACGGAAGCGGCCGTATTGGATCCAGGCCCCGGCAGAACTGCTGACACCCCATCCACTGATGCTCCAGTAGTGTTTGGTGCGGATGCCTTGCCAGCGCACGTCGGTGGCGCACAGGATGGTGCCGATGCTGCCGGCCAACTGCACGCCTGACCTCCACTTGCGGTTGGCGGTATCCCACGTCTGGCGGGTGCGGGCTGCCCGGCCGAATTCGAAGTTCCGCTCGACGGCGACACGGATGAAATTCATGCCGTCGGAGTGCTCGAAGTTGAAATCGCGCCAGGCCCAATCAAAAGCATCCCGGTTGTAGACCGTGCTGTCGATGTAGCCGCTCACTTCGTGAACGGTGTGGGGAACCTTGTATTTGAGGTGGTCCCATCCTGCGCTGATCCACGTCGAGCCTGCCACAAGGTCTCCGTCGCGCACCTTTCGGCCGATGCGGGCATTGAACTGAGGGATGGTGAAGGCGGCCGGGTTCAGGTGCACCTTCGGGTCGAAGGGCGACGGCATGTCGGTGGCCTTCATGTCATGCAGGGTGAGGTCGACGCCCGGACCTACCAGGCGCAGGTTGGTGCGGCCGTATTCCGCCCGGTGATAACCCCAGTGGACGTACCACTTGCCGTGGGCCCTGGGGGCATCCACCCAGCCGATGGCCTTGCCCATGGCCCTGCTGCCCGTCTGCGCCGCGGCAGATACCGCCAACAAAAGAAGCAGGGTGGCGATTGTGCCGCGGACCGGGAAGATGCGGGAAGGGCGTTGGTGAAGAAAAGCCCGACGGATGCACAACATGGTGCGAAAGTAGGGTCAGGAACGGGGCAGGGCACCCAAGTTCGCCGCATGGAATCTTACCGACAAGGTGTGGGACGATGGGGTGAGGAGCGGGCGTTGCATCACGTGGTCGAAATGGGTTGGGAGGTCCTGGCGCGCAACTGGCGCAGGGGCCGATTGGAGGTGGACATTGTGGCGAGGGACGGTCCGTGGTTGGTGGTCATCGAGGTCAAGACGCGCAGCGAACCGGTCCAGGCGGGGTGGCACCACATCGTGTCGCGCGCGCAGCAGGAACGCCTGATCCGGGCGGCCCGTGCTTTCCTGGCGCAGCATCCTGAGCGGGGGCTTGAGGTTCGGTTTGATGTGTTGGCCGTGTTGCGCAATCGATATGGCCACCGCATCCTGCACACGCGGGATGCCTTCTATCCGCTCCTGCGGTAGAGCGGAACGCACGTTGCACTGTGGGTTTCCGCCGGGCCGGCCATGCGAAGTGGTCTGATTGTTGCGTTCATTCACCACATGGAACAACGCTCTACCTACCTCATCATCATTGCAGTACTGGCATGTACGGCAGGATATCTCGGCTTCAAGGTGTCCCAACAAGGGACCACCATTGAGGTCCAGACGGAGGAGATCAATGCCGGAGAACTCGAGCGGGAGTCATTGGAACTTGACCTCCAGAAACTCCGATTCAGCTACGATACCCTGCAGACGGAGAATTCGCTGATGATGGCCGAAATGTCGGCGCAACGCAGCGAAATCGAGGGGCTGATCAAGAAGGTGAAGGACCGGAACTACAGCGTGTCCAAGCTGAAGAAGGAGGCGGAGACGCTGCGCAAGATCATGCAGGGCTACGTGGTGACCATCGACTCTTTGAATCAGGCCAACATTGCCTTGCAACAGGAGCGGGACGCCATGGCCCAGCAGGTGACGGAAGTGACGGAGCGGAACGATGCCTTGGAGCGCAAGCAAGGGGACATGGAGGAGATCATCGAGGCGGGGAGGGTCTTGCAGGCCATGGACCTGAATCCGATGGCCATCCGGGTGACCTCGACGGGTTCGCAGCGGGAAACGGGCCGCGCCAAGCGGGCCGAAATGATCAAGACCTGCTTCACATTGCTCGAAAACCGCATTGCGGAGAAGGGAGAGCGGACGATGTTCCTGGAGGT
This sequence comes from uncultured Flavobacteriales bacterium, assembly GCA_937996585.1. Lineage (GTDB taxonomy): Bacteria > Bacteroidota > Bacteroidia > Flavobacteriales_D > Sanyastnellaceae > UBA8752. Next base: position 3,678 of record CALKUW010000117.1, on the reverse strand, counting down.
TTTGGACCCCAACGGTCAATTGATGGCCCCCGGTGATAGGGCGCCTGTGGCCATGTCCGGGGGTGTGCCGGCATCAGCTGCACGAACGTTGGATTATGCCGGAGAGCGGATGGAGGCCTGTATCTTCTTCACGGCAGCAGAGCCATTCGTGGAGGGGGTCTACACCGTTCACCTTGTGGATGGCGACCAACGCATCGCTACGACCGACCTCATCCTGCGGTGACCGCGGAAAGTCGTGGTGGGGTCAACGGAAGAGGTTGACGGTGCCCTGCCTCGTCTCCATGCCCCGTTGTGTCGGGACCCAGACCTTCCATTGGTAGACTCCGTTGGGCGCGTAGTGCTCGCCTCCCCCGATGGTGGTGGTTCCCGGTGCGGTTCCCGGCCCACCGACGCTCCCCGTCCAGTATGCGCGCGGGTCTTCGGTGGCCCAGACGATGCCGCCCCAACGGTCCCAGATTTCAAGCCGGTAGCCGGGCAGTATGGTCCGGTCGGGTTGCCCGAGGACATAGGTGCCGGCCCCGTTGAGCCAATACCCCTCTGGGCGCCAGCCGTCGTTCAGGCCATCCCCATTGGGCGTGAATCCTGAAGGGACATACAGGGGATAGGTGAACGAAACCACGACGACGTCGCTGGACCGGCACCCATTGGTGTCGATGACGTGCAGTGTGTAGGCGCCATCGTCCTGAAGGATGAGTTCCGGTATGAGGCAATCGGAGCACGACAATCCCTCCGAAGGGGTCCACCACAGGGAGTCATAGGGTTGCCCCGTGACGGATCCGTAGAGGAAGGTCGGTTCCAACCAGGCGTTCTGCTGGTCCGGTCCGGCGTTCACCACCGGCTTGGGCCAGACCGTCACCTCCACTTCATCGCTGTCCACGCAACCGTTGGCATCGGTGACGTAGACGGTGAAGACCTGTGAGACTTCCGTGATGGCTGTGGTGTTGGCGGCATATGGGTTGGTGACGTTGGACATCGGAAACCAGTGGTAGGACACCCCTCCAGAGGCCGAGAGGGTGTAGGGCTCTCCCGCGCAGAGGATGCCATCCGGCCCGGCGACTGCCTCGGGGACGATGACGTCGACGAGCACCTCATCGGTGCCGCTTCCGCAGATGTTGCTGATGGTGACGGTGTATTGTGTGGTGGTACCGGGACTCGCTGAGGGGTCCTGTGCCGTGGGGTCGTCCAGCCCTTCCGTGGGGCTCCAGCTCCAGGTGTTGCCGGGGTTGGCGAGCAGGGTGGTGGATGTACCGACGCAGAGGGACACATCGGGGTAGGTGTTGCCGCCCGGCGGTCCGGGCACGACATCGATGGCGACATCGTGGATGCGTTCACACCCTTCAGGCGTGGTGACCGTTGCGGTGTATAGGGTGGGGGTGACCGGAGAAGCCAACGGTGCGGCGCTTAGGGGGTCGGAGAGGCCTGCGGCGGGCGACCAGACATAATCCCAGGTTGCGGCGGCCGGGTTGAGGCTGGAGATGGAGATGGGGGTCGCGCTGCCGAGGCAGATCTGGGTGTCGTCGCTCGCGGTGGTGGCCATGTCGATGACCTCTACGATGACGTCCACCGAGTTCGAGTTGCACGCCGTGGCGTCGGTCAGGGTGTACGTGGTCGTGGTGATGGGGTCGGCGATGGGGTCGGCGATGTTGGGGTTGCTCAACCCGATGGGGGGAGACCAGCTCAACGTACCGTTTCCGCTGCCTTGAAGTTGCATGTCATCCCCGAGGCAGAGGGGGTCGAACGGGGCTACGGCTGGGTCGGCATCCGGCTCGATGACGACATCGATGTAGGCCGTATCGGAGGCGAGGCAGCCGAGCGGATCCTCTGCGATCAGGGTCACCTCGTAGGTGCCGGGAATGCCGAAGAGGTGCTCGGGTTCCACCTCATTGGAAAAGACACCATCCCCGAAGTCCCAGGTGAAGACGGCATTGCCCGGTGTGTTGTTGGCGAATTGGACATTGTTGCCGATGCACAGGGTACCCGGTGTATCGAGATTGATGGCGGCATTGAGGCTGCCCAAGGCGAACTTGAAGACCCCCATGTTGCAGCTGGTGCTGAACGGGTTGGCGGCGTTGTAGCTGTTGGTCGGAGCTGTGGATCCCGTCGGGCTTGGGTCCGTCTCGCTCCAGGCTCCCGGGGTGGTGGGGAAATCATCCCATGAGGAGCAGGAAGCGCAGGCGGAATGGTACACCGTTCCCCCGTCGTCGAAGCGGCAGGAGCCCCCATCGTTGTGTTCTGCCGTGTTGGGGCCGCCCACATAGGTGGCATAGATGAGGTCTGTGGCGTCAGGGGACAGGACGGCGAGATAGAAGTCGCTGCCGTCCGTGGAGGACTGGAAGGCGTCGGAGGTCGTGGGCAGGTCCGCCGTGCCACCACCGGCGAAATTGGTGCTGCCTCCCCATCCCGACAGGTAGATCTGGTTGCAGTCGCTGATGAGGAAGGCGGTGGGGCTGATGTCGATGGCGTTCATGCCCGAGCCGATGTTGGTCTGCCAGGTGATGTCGCTCAAATCGTCGAAGAACCGGGTGACGTATTGGCCCGCGTCGGCGTTTGAATACACGCTTCCGATCACGGGAAGGCCGGCGTGTGCCTGACCGAAGGCGTACGGGCTGCCGTCCGTTCCACGGTCCACGAAATACACCTGGTCGTAGGTGTCCCTGCCGTGATAGGTGGCGTAATCGGCCTGCATCCCGGTGGCTGATGCGGTGAACAATCCCACCCAGCCGTCGGCCAAACCGGTGGGGCTGGAGAAACCGGGCATGTAGCTGCCCGGTGGCAAGGGCATGTTGAACGAGGCCGTGCCGCCGCCGACCAGCACTTCGAGGTTGCCCAGGTTGCCGAAACTGCCGTCTGCGGCAACGGAGATGCCATAGGCGGCGTCGTTTTCCGACCCCCCGAAATACCGGCCTGCGATGAGGCTCGAAAGGTCATTGCTGAAACCGGCAATCAAGCCGTCCTGCTGTCCGGCATGGGGAGGACTGCCCGGCAGGACCAGGTCGGTGGACCGGGTACAGCCTGCGAGCCAGATGGACCCGTCCGGTCCGAAATCCAATTGGCCCCGGTAGATGTCGCCGAAGTTGTGGTAGAGTTCCGGGGCGGTATTCCAGCCGTCGGAATTGTTGCCTCCGAAATAGGTGCTGCCGGTCAGCGTGAAATCTGCAGCGTTGAAGGAGGCTAGGAAATAATCCGTTCCCAGTGGCTGTTCTTCCGGGTCGAAATCCCCCGGGCTGTTGGGGCTGTAGGGAATGCCCCATTGCCCGAATTCGGGGACGCCCGGGGCATGGGTGGATTGATAGGCGTTGGCGGTGACGGGAAAATCCAGGGACCCGGTGGAACCCATGATGGCGATGGTGCCGGTCAAGGGGTCGAATGCCAGGCTGTGGGGTATGTCGTAGTGGTCCCCGCCCAGGTAGGTGCTGTAGAGCAAGGCGTCCCCATCCGGACTGAAGATGGACAGGCCGACGTGGCTGTCGCCCTGGACGGTCTGGTCGTAGCTTGATTGCAGGGCATCCGGGGTGACGGGATATCCCGGTGCGAACACGATGGACGCCGCAACGAGTGCCGCATCGGGACCATTGCACGCTGTGGTGCCCCAGTTATCACCCGTGGCCCCGATGTAGCTGGCAAAGACGATTTCAGGGTCGACGACGAGCGGCAGGGCAGGATCGAACGCCCCATAGG
>CALKUW010000116.1 GCA_937996585.1 uncultured Flavobacteriales bacterium | reverse complement strand
CCGAACACCCCTTCCGGGGCTTCCGTGCCGAACAGGTCGGTGTCCGCATCCACCACCATGAGGTAGAGGGCCGCGCCAGTCGAGACGTACACCTCGAATTGGGGTGCCGTGTTCGTCCAGGCCTCCGGATTGACCAGCTCCACACACTTCAGGCGGATGAGATCACTCTCGGTTTCCTCGCTGAGGGCGTTGACCAGCACCGGCTCATTGAGCGCCTCGCCCTGTGTGGCGAGGATCAGCGTGTCGACCAGGATCTGCGCCATGCCTTGGAATTGCTGGATGGATCCGCGGATGCGCACGCTGTCACCCTCCTGTACGAGGTAGTTGAAATTCTCGACCGGGCTGAACACCTCGATGCCCGAAGTCGGGTCGATGATGGTGAAGCGGAGGCCGCTCGGGTAGGTGTTGAAACCGTGCACGACGCCCCGCAACTCACAGGGCACGAGCAGACTGTCCAGGACACCGTTGTTGTCGATGCCGCGTACATTGGCGATGGGGTAATGCGGGAACCCAAGGTCGTTGGGCGCGATGGTCACGGTCACCGCTTCGATGGTCACCTCGGCCTCACCGGAGGTGATGGTCAAGGCAAGGGTGAAGGTCTCCACGCCCTCCGGCTCGAAATCGTCCACGATGCCCACCGTGATGGTCTGCGGCATCAGCAGGCCCTGCGGAAAGGTGAGGTCCACCGGGAACAGCGTGCCGAAATCCGCTACCGGTGTGGCGCTGCCCCCCTCCACCACGTCCACCTGCACCTGCACTTCGGACAGCGGCAGGCTGATTGGCAGCTCGATGGAGATGACGTCACCTTCAAAGGCCAATATTTCGGACACCGCGAAGCCCACCGCCGGGATGGCGGTCGTGTCGAGCCCGCAAGGCAGCGCTTCGTGTTCTCCGAAGAATTCGAAGGTGTTCTCCGGATAGTCGGTCCACTGGTCGTCCACTTCGTCCCAGTCCGGGCTTCCCGTCGTGATTTCAGGAAGCCGTACGAGGGTGTTGTGCAACATCGTGATACCGTTGACGGGCCATCCATCGCTGCCGGGGTTGATGCCGACCTCGCCGAGGACGTCGACGACGACGCCATTGCGCTCCAGCGTGGTCGCGTCGTTTCCGTTGAACAGCGTGACATCATCGAGGATGTCCGCGATGTTGGTCAAAGCAGGAACGGCCTGGGGGTTGACGATGGTGTAGACATCACCGGGGCCCAACGTGCCGCTCAAGTCAAGCTCGTGGTTGGGTACGCTGCTGCCGTTGTTGTAGGTCTTGATTGTGTACTCGCTCAGGTCGACCGTGGCGGACGTGCTCGGATTGTACAGCTCGAGCCCCTTGCTGAAGCCCGTGCCGTCGAGGTATTCGGAGAAGAAGAGGTCCGTGCACAACCCGGTGGGGTCGCATGGTTGGATGGAGACGTCCAGGCTGTTGTAGGAAAGCGCGCTGCAGGAGTCCGCAAGCAACGCCGTAACCGGCAACCCGACGGCGAAAGTTGTAGGGTCCACGGCACCGAGGTGGCTGAATCCGTAGACTTCGTATTCACCCTCCCCCAGCGCTTCGAAATCGTAAGCAGCAGTGCTCGTACTGTCGAGGATGTTGCCCGATGCGTCGGCAATGATGAAGAGGTAGGGCGCCTCCGGGCTTTCCGACGTGTAGCCGAAGTGGACAAGCGTGTTGGCGAAGCCCAGGCACCCGATGGTTTCATCGCTGCCCGCGGCCGTGGAAATGGCACCGCCATCGCAGCTCGGTGGCAGACAAAAGATGCGCTCCACCTCCACCGGCTGGGCGCTGAAAGCCACGCAACCTGAGGCCGAAATGCTGTCGTAGGGCGCGCCGACGGCGATGCTCGCCGGATCCAGCTCACCGTCGTAGCTCATGCCCCAGACCAGGCAGGGGCCGGCTGCAGAGCCGGAGAAATTGTAGCCGAGGTTGCCTTCCCCACCGGGCACCACGTCCAGCACATCGCCGTCGAGGTCCGTGATGACCAGGCCGTACTGGCTTTCGATGGCGTTGGACTCGGCGGTGAAGGGCAGGAATCCGCCCGGAAGGTCCACGCAGACGAACGCCTGTCCGTTCTCGCCCCCCTGGGCAGAAATCAGTCCGCCATCGCAATCGAGCAGGTTGGTGTATCCCGGCGTGGGCTGTTGCAAGACCATCTGGTCAGAAGCAAAGGCGGGTCCCCCATCGGGCAGCCGCGCCCAGGCGAGTGCACCGCCGTTCTGGGAACCGTAAAGCCACTCATCCAACTGGGGCTGGCCAGGTGTCAGGGAATCGATCAGAAAGGGGTTGGTCTGGTCGTTGGTGCCGTAAACGACGGCATCGAGCAGCCCCACGGTGGTGAGCGGCGTACCGAGCGGAAAGTCCACGCTGTCTCCCTCGAACAGGGCCACGGCATCTCCACCATCGCGAAGCAGACCCGGCTCAAAAACCAGGTCCACACCCGGTACATCGGGGTTGGCCAGCAGGAAGAATCCCGCCGTGTCCGTCGTCATGCCATCGAGGTCGAATGCAGCGTAGACGTTGGTGGTCACGGTGTTGCTGCCCCCCTTGTAGAACACCACGATGTGGCCGTCGAGAGCCGCATTGGGTTCGCCGTAGAGCTCCACGAATTCGAGGCTGTCGGGAACGGAGTTGGAGTCACAATCGACCTCATTCACGAAAAGGCCTTGGGAGAAGGTGGCCCCGGAAAATCCCATGGAGAGGATCAGAAGCAGGGTGCCTGCTGGGGAGGTGGTGGTTACGGAACGCATTTTCAGTCCGTTGGAATTGGTGGGCGAAAGTAGGTATGGCAACGCATTGGGGCTTTAACAGTTCATGAATTCCCGCACCCGTTCCCGCCGTAACTTCAGGGGTCGAATTTCCGTTCAGGATTTCTCCATGTCGAACGCCCCACAACAGGACCTGCGCCAGAATCTGGACGCCTTCATCCGGAAGTACCACCGGAACGAAATGCTGCGGGGCGTCCTGTTGCTGGCGGCCACCATGCCCATGGCTTGGTTGACGGTGCTGGGATTGGAGGCCGTGGGCCGCTTCGGAACAGGCGCGCGCACCCTGCTCTTCTACGCCTTCATCGCGGCGGTCTCCTTCGTTCTGGTGCGCTACATCATCCTGCCGGCCCTGCGGCTGTTCCGCCTCCGGGGGGGCATGGACCAGGCCACGGCGGCGCGGATCATCGGCACCCATTTTCCCGAAATCGAGGACCGGCTGCTGAACACCCTGCAGCTTCAGGCCAGCGCGGAACAGACAGATGCCCCCAGCCGCGAATTGCTGCTCGCCTCCATTGCGCAGCGGAGCGACCAATTGCGCCCCTACCGCTTCACATCCGCAGTCGATTTCGGCGAGAATCGGCGCTACCTGAAGTACGTGCTGCCGCCCATGCTGGCCTTTGCCGCACTCTACACGCTGGTGCCGGAGGCGGTGGATGCCCCCACCGAACGCCTGATCCGACACCGCACGGAACTCGTCGTACCACCGGATTTCCGGCTCCTGTGCGATGGTCCGTTGGAAACCGTCGCCCAGTCTGACTTCACCTTGAGTGTCCGCACGGAAGGCAGCGTGGTTCCAACCCGGGTAGAGGTACAGGCGGGCGAAGGACGCTTCCGGCTCACCCGGGGTGCTGACGGACAATGGACGCACACTTTCCGGAGTGTCCGGGAATCCATGGATCTGACGATTTCAGCCCCCGCGACGCCCCCATTGAGCCTGCGGCTCAACGTCCTGCCCCGCCCCGAACTACAGGACCTGCGCATTGAAATCCAGCCACCGGCACATACCGGACTCCCCCCCTACCAGCAGCGCAACGAAGGCGACCTGGACGTGCCGGAAGGCAGCCGCCTGGCGTTCCAGATCGGCACGCGCAACACCACCTCCCTCGGCTTGGCCTGGGGTGACGAGCGTGCCCAGCTCACCCCGGACGTCAGCAACCGGTTCAGCTTTTCCCGCACCAGCGCCAAGGACCTGGTCTACACCTTCTACCCCATGTCGGAGGAGGTGAGCGCCCTCGACTCCGTGCGCTACCGGCTGCGCAGCATTCAGGACCGCCCCCCGACCATTCGTGTAGCGGAGATCGCCGACAGCCTGTCCCTGACCCGGATGTCATTCAACGGCATCGTGCAGGACGACTATGGTTTCAGCAACCTGCGCTTCGTCTGGCGCCCCAAGGGACGCGACATTGAAACCCAGAACCTGGACCTGCCCCGTGGCAGGGAAGACGCCTTCCTGCACTTCTGGAACCTCGCCGACGTCGGCATCGGCCTCGGACAGGAGGTGGAATACTGGTTTGAAATTCGTGACAACGACGGGGTCAATGGGCCCAAGGTGACCCGGTCAAGGACCTTCCGTTATGCCGCCCCTACGGAGGAGGAACTTGCCGAGAAGCTCGACAGTGCCGACGCCGAACTCACGGCCGCCCTTGAGGAGAACCTCGAAGAGGCCCGCCAGCTCAGGGAACAGATGCGTGAATTGCGCCGGGAACTCATGGAAGAGGAGGAGCTTGGTTGGGAGGAAAAAGCGGCGTTGGAGGAACTGCTGAAGCAGCAGGAAGC
>CALKUW010000115.1 GCA_937996585.1 uncultured Flavobacteriales bacterium | reverse complement strand
CACACTGGGCGGGGCCCCCTCAACCTGGCGGTACGAGCGGCTGCACACTGTCACGCACAAGCACGCCATGGCCGACGTCCCCGTCCTCGGGGATTGGCTGAGCATCGGCCCCATCGGCCTGCCGGCCGCCAAGGACGCCCTGTGCAAGTACGAGTTCAAGCTGAAGAAGGACGTCGACTACAGCGTATTCTCCGGCCCCTCCATGCGGATCGGAATCGACTTCGCCGATGTGGATGCGGCCGAGAGCATCATCCCCACGGGCCAGTCCGGCAACGTCTTCAGCGACTTCTACGACAACCAGGTGCCACTGTACCACTCCGGCCAATTCCGGAAGATGCGCATGGACCGCGCCGACATCGAAGCGCACACCACCGCCACCGCCCGCATTGAGCCGGGCCGTCCGTGAACCTTACTTTCGTTCGTGAATGGGCCGGCCTGCATGGATAGGGCGGCCATCCAACCTGCACCAGCGCCATGAAACTGCTCATCGTCATCGGGACCCGCCCCAACTTCATCAAGGTGACCCAGTTCAAGGCGGCGGCGAGGCGACATTCCGGTCTCGAAATCGAGATCGTCCACACCGGCCAGCACTATGACCGGAAGATGGCCGGCATCTTCTTCGAGCAGTTCAACCTGCAGCCCGACCATTTCCTGGAGCTGAAGGGCACCACCCCATCGGACCAGTTCGGCCACATGATCGCAGACATGGGCGCCCTGATCAACCGCATCAAGCCCGATGCGGTCATGGTGCCCGGCGACGTGAATTCCACCCTGGCCGGCGCCCTCGCCGCCAACCGTTGCGGGGTGCCCCTCTTCCACCTCGAGTCCGGGCTGCGCAGCTTTGACCGCTCCATGCCCGAGGAGATCAACCGCATCCTGGTGGACCAGATCACGGACAAGTACTTCGTGACCGAGCAAAGCGGCCTCGACCACCTCCGGGAGGAAGGTTTGGACACCAAGAGCGGCACACAGGAAGCCTACCTGGTGGGCAACACGATGATCGACACCATTGTGGCCTTCGACGAGCGGATCCAGTCCGACCCCATCCTCGACACCCTCGGTGCCCGGGAAGGAGAATTCGTATTGATGACCATGCACCGTCCCTCCAACGTGGACAACAAGGAGGGACTGGTCTTCATTGCGGACGTTATCGGCCAGGCCGTCGGCGGCCGGGAAGTCATCTTCCCCATGCATCCGCGGACCCGCAACCGCTGCGAAGAGTTGGGACTTTGGTCCGCCTTTGAGTCGGCCCCCAACCTCAAGGTCATCGACGCCCTGGATTACTTCGCCTTCCAGAAACTCATCTCCAAGGCGCACACCGTCATCACGGATTCCGGCGGCATCCAGGAGGAGACCACCTTCCGCCAGGTGCCCTGCATCACCGTGCGGGACAACACCGAACGCCCGTCCACCATCACGATGGGCACCAACACCCTGGTCGACCGCAACCTCGGCACCATCCAGTCCCTGCTCGACCAACCCAAGGAGGGCCGCATCCCCCCGTTCTGGGACGGCGCAGCTACGGAACGCATCCTCAAAATCATCGCATGAAGCGCCATGGATGAAGCCCTCTGGAGCAAGGCCATCCCGCTCGGGGTACTGGTGGTCGCCGGCATGCTGGAGGCCGCGGGAGGGCTCTATTGGGACGACCGCCGCACGCGCAATGACTGGACGATGGAGCTGGTCAGCCTGGCCATCCTCCCCACCCTCATCCAACCCGGCATCTTCCTGATCGTCCTCGCCGCCATGGGCCTGTGGTTACCGGCCCAGCAGGACATGTGGGCCGCCTGGCCCATCGCCGCCCAATGCTGTGCCTTCCTCCTCGTGGACGACCTCACCCAATACGCCTGGCACCGCGCGTCGCACCGTTACAAGTGGCTGTGGAAGCTACACCGCCCCCACCACGTCATCGAGGAGATGGGGGTGCTCGTGACCTACCGCAACGCCGTGCTGTATTACGCCCTCATGCCGGGCATCTGGGGCTCGGCTGCCCTGGTCTATCTCGGCATGGGCAAGGTCTATGCGGTGTACCTGGTGGTCAAGCTGGTCATCATCGTCCTCGCCCACAGCGAGACCAAATGGGACCGCTTCCTTTATCGGCACCGGCTACTCCATCCACTGGCCTGGGTGATCGAGCGCACCATCTCCACCCCCGCCACGCATTTCGCCCACCACGGGCTCAGCGCGGAGGACGGCGTGTCCCACCCCAACGGCAACTACGGCAACCTGCTTTTCCTGTGGGACGTCCTGTTCGGCACCGCCAAAATCACCCGGCGATACCCGGAAACCTTCGGTGCCTGGAACCGTGTGAAGGAGCCCTGGCACGTGCAGCTGTTCTTCCCTTTCGTCCGGTCGAAGGACCCCTCGAGTGAACTGCACGCCTTCCGCACCCGTCACGACCACGACCCGACCTTGGACCCGAATCGGTAGCCGGTTGGAATGGGGTTCCACACGCCCGCCACTCATTCTCCCAAATGAGCTTTTAAGACCAGATTCTTCACTTTCATACCATTGGAAGTCACAGCGAACGCATATGAAGTGTACATTGTACACCAAGTCATGAGCCAACCGTGATTGCGCCTTGAAAAATGGCGAAACGCAGTCGGTACATAACTGCAAATCAAAACGATGACCAACAACACACCGTGCCGTGCCTGCTCGGCCGCGCTGCTGACTTTGGGACTGCTTGCCTGCAGCATCTCCCCTCTGCATGCCCAATCCATTTCGCTGACCGGAACCGTCCTCGACGGTGAGACCGGTGATCCGCTCATCGGAGCCACCATCGTCGAGGATGGCACCACCAATGCCACCAGCGCTGGGGCCGACGGCACATTCACATTGAGGGTGAATGCACTGCCCTCCGCCCTCAAGGTGAGCTTCATCGGCTACGTGACCCAAACCCTTGCTGTGGACAATGCCTCCCCCATCCGGGTGTCGCTCGACATCGACGCCCAACTGGTGGACGAGGTCGTCGTGGTCGGATATGGCCGGCAGAAGAAAAAGGTCTCCACCGGCTCCATCTCCAAGGTGACCGCCAAGGACATCGAAGGCATTGCCGTCCCGGACGTGACCTCGACACTCGAGGGCCTCACATCCGGTCTGATCGTCAACGAATCCAGTGGCCAGCCCGGATCCGGGAAGAGCATCCTCATCCGCGGCATCAGCACCAACGGGGACAACTCCCCGCTCTACATCGTAGACGGTGTGCAGCTCGGCAACATCGACAACATCAACCCGAGCGACATCGAGTCCGTGGACGTCCTGAAGGATGCCGCCTCGAGCGCCATCTACGGAGCCCGGGCCGCCAACGGTGTGGTCATCATTACCACCAAGAATGGAAGCAAGGGCGATGCGAGCATCACCTACTCCGCGAGCTACCTGAACTCCCAGCCGTGGAAGCTGCCGACCATGCTCGGGGCGGAGGACTACGTGATCCTGATGCGCGAGAAATTCGCCAACAGCAACCAGACCTCCGCGCTGGACGTGCTGGGCTTCCCCAACTTCGGCGACCCGCTCACCGCCAGCACCAATTGGATGGAGGAGATCTTCAATCCGGCGCAGGTCATCAACCACCGCATCACCGCCTCCGGTGACAACAGCTACATCTCCTTTGACTACTGGGACCAGGACGGTGTCATCGGCGGGGAAAAGTCCAACTACAAGCGCTACGCCATGCGCTACAACTCGTCCAAGAAGATCAAGGACTTCCTGACCGTCGGCCAGAACCTCTACCTGAACCGGACGCAGAACAACAACATCGGCACCAACAGCGCCTTCGGCGGCGTCCAGTCCGATGCCTTCGCCTACGACCCGCTGACCCCCATCTATGACGAAGCGGCCGACTTCGGCTTCGCCCAGTCGCCCTGGGTCCAGAAGGAGTACATCAACCCGCTGAGCCGGCTCTACCTCGCCGGAGGAGACAACAAGTCCGACCAGATCATCGGCAACGTCTACATCGAGTACGAGCCTGTCGAAGGACTGCGCCTCAAGACCGATGGCGGCTTTGACCTCAACTGGTACGACTACCGCTACTTCACCCCCACCTACTACTTCCACCCGGCCGCCCAGAACCTGAGCAACGATGTCGGGCAGGGCTCTGGCAACTTCCAGGGCTTTCAGTGGGAGAACACCGCGAACTACACGACCAAACTGCAGGAGAAGCACAACCTCGACTTCCTGGTCGGAACCTCCTTCCGCACCACGGCCTTCCGCCAGGTCGGTGGTTCCTCGCAAAACGTCCCGATGGACGCGGAATTCAACCCGAACTTCCACTACATCGACGCCGGTCAGGACACACTCGAGCTCGCCTTCGGCGGCGCTTCCGTGGACTACGCCATCATCAGCACATTCGGCCGGATGCTCTACAACTACGACGAGAAGTACCTCTTCTCCGCGACCATCCGCCGCGACGGCTCCTCCAACTTCGGGGAGAACAACCGATACGGTGTCTTCCCGTCTGCATCGTTGGGATGGGTCGCCTCGAAGGAGGACTTCCTGAAGGACTCCGACAAGATCAGCTTCCTCAAGGTGCGCGCCTCATATGGCGTAAATGGATCCGACCGCATCTCACCGCTGAGCTACGTGGCCCGCATCCAGAACGTGTTCACATACCCCTTCGGAACAGAAGAGCAGACGCTCAACACCGGCACCGCCCTGGCCGCTCCGCCAAACCCCAACGTCCGCTGGGAGGAAAGCGTCCAACTCGACCTCGGTGTGGAGCTCGGCCTCTTCGACGACAAGCTGACCCTTGAGGCGGACGTGTACCGCAAGCAGACCAAGGACCTGCTCATGACCCAGCAGATCCCCGGCTACGTGGGCGCCACCAACAATCCGACCTCCAACCTCGGCGAGATCCTCAATGAGGGCATCGAGTTGGCCCTCGGATACCGCATGGGCACCGGCGACCTCAAGCTCAATACCACCCTCAACTACACCCACTTCCGCAACGAGGTCATCAATGTCGCGGGCGAGACTGGCTACCTGAATGGCTGGGGCTGGCCGGTGCGCAACACCGCCATCACCCGGATGACCGAAGGCTATGCCGTGGGGCATTTCGTCGGTTATCAGGCCGACGGCATCTTCCAGTCACAAGCAGAGATCTTCAGCCACATCAACAGCGAGGGCGACCTGCTCCAGCCCAACGCCCAGCCCGGCGACATCCGCTTCCTGGACACCAACGGGGACGGCATCATCAACACCGACGACATCGCCGACATCGGCAGCCCCTGGCCCAAGCACATCATTGGCCTTAGCGGGAACCTCACCTACAAGGACTTCTACGTCAACGCCATCTTCAACGCCCAGATCGGACACGACATCTACCGCACCTACGAGCGGAGCGACGTGACCTTTTCCAACATGCAGACCTTCTGGCTGGACCGCTGGACCCCGGAGGCACCCAGCACGGAACTCCCCCGCCTGACCTCGACCGACCCCAACGGCAACCAGCGCCCGTCCAGCTTCTACGTGGAAAACGGCAACTTCCTCCGCCTCCGCAACCTGCAGATCGGATGGAACCTCCCCGCCGAGTGGACGAACCGCGCCAAGATGAAAGACGTCAAGGTCTACCTGACCGGAAACAACCTCTTCACCATCACCAACTACCGCGGATTCGACCCGGACATCGGCACCAGTGGATGGATCCTGGACACCGGCATCGACAAGGGTTTCTATCCCAACAACCGCTCCTTCGGCGCCGGCCTCAACGTCACCTTCTGATTCGACCATCATGAACAAGCTTCAACGCAACCTCACCGTCCTCGCAGGAATCGCGCTCGTGCTGGCCGCCTGCAGCAAAGACCGCCTCGAAGTCGAACCCGTCAACGAGTTCCTGTCGAGCAACTATTACCAGACCGAATCCCAGGTCGCCTCCGCCCTGATCGCGGTGTATGACCCGCTCGGATGGGGCATGGCCTACGGGCAGTGGATCGGCCACGTCATGTACGGCGACATCCGCTCGGACAACGCCAACGCAGGTGGTGATCCTTCCAACAACGACCAGCCCGGCTGGCAGGAGTTCGACGACTTCACCAACACGAACACCAACGTGGTCACCCACCCCATCTACCGCAGGGGCTACGTCGGCATCAGCCGGGCCAACGCCCTGCTCGACCTGACGGAAATCGAGTCGGACGCCGTTTCCGAGTACAAGGCCCAGGCCAAATTCCTGCGCGCATACTACCACTTCGACCTGTTCCGCCACTTCGGCCCGGTGCCGCTCATCACGACGAGCTTGACGCCCGATGATGTCAACCTCGAGCGCAGTACCATGTCGGAAATCATGCAGCAGATCGTGGACGATTGCGAGGAGGCCATTCCCCATCTGCCGCTCATCGCCCCGACTGGACAAGAAGGCCGCGTGACCCAAGGAGCCGCATACGCCCTCATGGGCAAGGCCTACCTGTACTGGGCCGACCTGAAGAACGACGACCCTGCCCTCTTCCAGAAGGCAGCGGAGGCGTTCCAAGGCGTTGTTGACCTCGGCGTCTACCAGCTGGTCGACGACATGAAGGAGCTGTTCATTTTCGAAAACCGCAACACGGTCGAGTCCGTCTTCGAGATCCAGCGCACCCCGCTCTACCAGAGCGACTGGGGCTGGTTCGAAGGGGTCGACGGCAATGGCATGATCCAGCTCTGCGGCATCCGCGGCCTCTGCGCCGAGCATCCGGACTACGAGGCCGGCTGGGGCTTCATGAGCGTCACGCCAGGCCTGTGGAACCACTTCCTGGACGATGACATCTACCGCCGCGACGTCGCCATCATCTCCGAGGAAGGGCTCGCCCAGGACCTCGCCGATGCTGGACTGAGCTGCGACCCCCTCATCGACATGACCCAGAACAATCCGGTGGATTTCACCGGGTACTGGCAGGTGAAATTCCCCAACCTGAAGGCCTTCGCCGGCACCAACGTCAACGGCGGCAACGAGCACCTCACCAAGGCGCAGAACACCCCCGTCTTCCGCTATGCCGACGTCCTGCTGATGCTCGCTGAGGCGCTGCACCGCGGCTCCGGAGACGACGGGCTCGCCATGGCCTACATCGACCAGGTCCGCGAACGCGCTGCCGGCCCCGGGGACAACAGCAGCACCTACCGCACGGCCTCCATGGTGATGGCCGATGAAGGCTGGAGCCTGCTCGACCTCATCTGGTACGAGCGTCGGGCCGAACTCGCCTGTGAGGGCGACCGCTGGTTCGACCTGGTGCGCAGTGGCCGCGCCAATGCCGACCTCTTCCTGGATGACGGAGACAAAGCCGCCAACTTCAGCGAAACCCACCTGTGGTTGCCGATCGCCCTCGAAGAGACGCAGATCGCCCCCACGCTGACGACATACCCTGATGCTTCCCTCTTCAATTGATGCGGGAAGGACTGGACCCTTCATATCAACACACAACCCCAATCAAACCAACATGAACAAGACGATTCAGGCATTCAGCCTACTCCTCTTCGCCAGCCTCGTCATCGCGGGCTGCAAGAAGGACCCCGAACCGGAACCGGCCGCCGTGGTCGCCAGCTTCCAATACGAAGTGAGCGAGACCAACTGGGCCGAGGTGACCTTCACCAACTACTCCGTCAATGCAACCTCCCATGCGTGGGATTTCGGTGACGGCAACACGAGCACGGAGACCAACCCAACCCACACCTACGCAGAAGGTGGCTCGTATGAAGTGACCTTGACCGCCACCGGCCTCGAGGGTTCCGCTTCCCGCTCGGAGACCATCAACATCGTGGACCCGAACACCGCCAACTCCTTCCTTTCCGGAACGGACGGCAAGACGTGGTACCTCGACCGGGAGGGCGTCGCCCTCGGCATCGGCCCCGGCATTGACGACAACAGCTGGTGGTCCTTCGGCGGCGTGACGCCCCACGGCGACCGTCCCTGCATCCTCGATGACGGCTACACCTTCAACCCGGACGGTACGTTCGAGATGAACACCGAAGGCACCCTCTTCATCGACGCCAATGCCAACGGTGGATGGCTCGGACTGGACGAGAACTGCTTCAATGAGGACG
Source organism: uncultured Flavobacteriales bacterium (assembly GCA_937996585.1). Classification (GTDB taxonomy): domain Bacteria; phylum Bacteroidota; class Bacteroidia; order Flavobacteriales_D; family Sanyastnellaceae; genus UBA8752. Next base: position 1,249 of record CALKUW010000115.1, on the reverse strand, counting down.
AGCCCGGCGTCTTCACCGGACCCAACGGCGAGGACCTGAGCGCCTTCGGCAACGGTGGCGACTACACGTACGACTTCAACACAAACAACAACACGATCACCATCGAAGGATTCGGTGCCTACATCGGACTGTGCAACAAGACCGAGGCCGGCGACAACTACATCCCGATCGCCACCAAGACTTACCAGATCATCGGCATGGAGGAAGGCGACATCGCCGACCGCCTGAGCGTGGCCATCGTCGGACTGGACGGTGGATTCGCCTGGAACTTCTACCTCCTCCACTACCACAACGAGGCCGACCTGCCGCCCATCCCGTCCACCGTTCCGACGGCTTCCTTCTCGGTGATCACGGACGGCTACACGGCTTCCTTCACGAACTCCTCCTCCAACGCCACCTCCTACTCCTGGGACTTCGGTGACGGCGGCATGAGCATGGAAGAGAACCCCACGCACACCTACGCCATGGACGGCGAGTACACCGTGACCCTGACCGCCTCGGATGACGCCGGCAACAGCAGCGATGCCTCACAGCTCGTGACCATCAGCTCGGCCATCTTCACCTCGGACGTCCTGTCCGATGCGGACGGCAAGGCGTGGCGCCTCGACGGTGAGGCCAGCTACATCGTCGGCCCCTGCCAGGGCTGTAGCGACTGGTGGGGTGGCATCGACGCCAATGGCGTCATCGAGCGCGCCTGCCAGCTGGACGATGAATGGATCTTCTTCGATGATGGCACCATGGAGTACACCACGGACGGGTTTGTCTGGGCCGAGAGCTACATGGGCGGCAACAATGAGTGCCTCGATGAGACGCTCCTCACCCCCCCGATGGACGCCTTTGCGGCCGGCACCCACGCCTTCACCGCGACCGACACGGAGATCACCGTGGACGGACTCGGCGCCTTCATCGGCTTCAACAAAGCCTACAATCAAGGTGAGTTGCCCAACGACGGCACCGGCTCCCCCGTGGAGACCATCACCTACGAAGTATTCGACTACAGCAATGTCGATGGAACCGAGCGCCTGACCATCACCATTGACTACGGCGCCAATCCCGGCGAGGCCTACTGGACCTTCCGCCTGATTGCGCAATAAGACATCCGTCTTACTCAAAACCAGAAAGGGGAATCGGCGCTGCCGGTTCCCCTTTTGCTTTTACCCGATGTTCCGGGTCAATGCGATCAGCGCAAGGGCTTGAGGAATCGGCCTGAATTCACCGTGCCATCTTCCCGGGTGACGAACACCTCGTA
>CALKUW010000114.1 GCA_937996585.1 uncultured Flavobacteriales bacterium | reverse complement strand
CCCAACAGGACCACGCCCAACATGGCGAGGAACAAACGTTGTCGTAAGGGGAGTCGGATCAAGTCTGTGGGATCAACCTTCGAGCGCTTCCGCGCCGCCCACAATCTCGAGAATTTCCGCGGTAATGGCCGCCTGACGGGCCTTGTTGTAGCTCAACTTCAGGTCGCGCAGCAGTTCACCCGCGTTCTCCGTGGCCTTGTGCATGGCCGTCATCCGCGCACCGTGCTCGGACGCGTGGCTGTCGAGCAACGCCTTGTAGAGCTGGATCTTCAGGGTGTTTGGAACGATGTTCGCCACAATCTCCTCCCGGTTCGGCTCAAAGATGTAGTCCACCTCCTTGGCACCACCTTCACCTTCGGCCTGACCCTGATCAATGGGAAGCATCTGCTCGCATTGCACATCCTGCACCGCTGCATTGACAAAGCGGTTGTACAACAGCTCCACGCGGTCGTAAGCGCCATTGCTGAAGGCATCCATGATGACCTGCGCCACCTCTGCAGTATGGGCGAAGTCGAGGTTGTCGAAAATCGCATGGGGGCCCTGCTCCATATCGAGATTCGTGAAGTGCTCCGTACGACGGAAGACGTCACCGGCCTTCTTGCCAAGGCAGAGGATGTGCACCTCCTTGCCTTCAAGCGACTTCAAACGCTCGTTGGCCAACTTGATGACGTTGTTGTTGAACGGACCGCACAACCCCCGGTTGGACGTGATCGCCACGAGCAACACCCGCTTGGCATCCCGCTCAACGGCATAGGGGTTCTCGGAAGCGTCCAGTGAGCCGCTCACGTTGACCAAGATCTCCTGCAGCTTCTCTGCATAGGGGCGCATCTGCGTGATTGCATCCTGCGCACGACGCAACTTCGCCGCCGAGACCAACTTCATGGCCTGCGTGATCTGCCGGGTGCTTCCGACCGATGCGATGCGATTGCGTACCTCCTTGAGACCTCCAGCCATGGTTCAGAGCTTAGGCGCCTGCGAATTGCTTGCTGACCTCGCCCGCCGCTTCGGCCATGACCTTCTGCGCTTCATCCGTGTACTTTCCGGACTTCAGTTCAGCCATGATATCGGCGTGCTTGCTGCGCAGGTAGTCGAGGTAGGCGGTCTCGAACTCCTTGACCTTGTCGACTGGCACATCCTTCAACAGGTTCTTCGTGCCCGCGTAGATGATGGCCGTCTGCTCCTCCACCGGCATCGGGGAGTTGAGGTTCTGCTTGAGGATCTCCACGTTGCGCATGCCCTTGTCGAGGACCGCCTTGGTGGCGTCGTCGAGGTCGGAGCCGAACTTGGCGAACGCCTCGAGCTCACGGTACTGGGCCTGGTCGAGCTTGAGCGTTCCGGAGACCTTCTTCATGGACTTGATCTGGGCGGATCCACCCACGCGGCTCACCGAGATACCCACGTTGATGGCAGGGCGCACACCGGACAGGAAGAGGTTGCTCTCGAGGAAAATCTGACCATCTGTGATGGAGATCACATTGGTCGGGATGTAAGCGGACACGTCACCGGCCTGCGTCTCGATGATCGGCAGGGCGGTCAGGGAACCACCTCCCTTCACCATCGGGCGAAGGCTTTCGGGCAGGTCGTTCATGTCCTTGGCAATGTTGTCGTCGCCAATCACCTTGGCCGCACGCTCCAGCAAACGGCTGTGCAGGTAGAAAACGTCACCGGGGTAGGCCTCACGGCCCGGAGGACGACGCAGGAGAAGCGACACCTCACGGTAGGCGACGGCCTGCTTAGAAAGGTCATCGTACACAGCAAGTGCCGGGTTGCCCGTATCGCGGAAGAACTCTCCGATGGCCGCACCCGTGAAGGGTGCATAGAACTGCAGCGGTGCCGGGTCGGACGCCGTAGCGGCCACCACCACGGTGTAGGCCATGGCACCAGCCTCCTCCAACGTCTGCACGATGCCCGCTACCGTCGAACCCTTCTGGCCGATGGCGACGTAGATGCAGAACACCGGCTCACCGGCGTCATAGAATTCCTTCTGGTTGATGATGGTGTCCACCGCCACCGTCGTCTTGCCGGTCTGGCGGTCACCGATGATGAGCTCACGCTGTCCGCGGCCGATCGGAATCATCGAATCCACAGCCTTGATGCCGGTCTGCAGCGGCTCGTTCACCGGCTGCCGGAAAATGACACCCGGCGCCTTGCGCTCGAGGGGCATCTCGTAAAGGTCCCCTTCGATGTGCCCCTTGCCGTCAATCGGCTCGCCCAGGGTGTTCACCACGCGGCCGAGCATGCCCCGACCCACCTTCACGGAAGCAATGCGGTTGAGGCGCTTCACGGAGGATCCCTCCTTGAGCTCGCCTGAAGGCTCAAGCAACACCGCGCCAACATTGTCCTCCTCGAGGTTCAGGGCGATGCCGCGGACACCGTTCTCAAATTCGATGAGCTCACCTGCCTGCACATTGGACAGGCCGTAAATGCGGGCGATGCCGTCTCCAACCTGGAGGACGGTGCCGACCTCCTGGAGGTCAGCTTCGGACTGGTTGCCGGCCAGCTGCTCACGCAGGATGGCTGAAACTTCGGCGGGTTTGATCTGGGACATGACGTGCGAATACGCTCAGTAAGCCGGTTCGTAGGGGTTGTTGGTGAGGTTGCGGTGCATCGTCCTCAGGGACTGGAACACCGAAGCGTCGATCATCCGGTCACCCACGCGCAGCTTGAAGCCGCCGATCAGGTGGGGATCGACCTTTTCCGACAACTCCACGCCTCCCTCGTGGACCTTGCCGATCAATTCATTGACTTGCGTGCGCCGCTGGTCATCCAACGGAGACGCCGTCACCACTTCCGCCAGCACGATGCCCCGCTCCTCACGAACGAGGGCCACGAAGGCATTGGCCATTTCTCCAAGCAAGCCTGCCCGGCCCTTCCGGGCGAGCAACGCCAGGAAGTCAACGGACAGCGCATGCGCATTGGAGAACACGGCCCGCACGATGGCCTCCTTCTTTTCCGGGCGAACAACGGGACTGCCGAGGATGGCAGCCAGTTCCCGGTTTTCGGAGACCGCGGCTGACAGCATCCGCATGTCGGCATCCACGGCATCCACTGCGCCCTGCTCCTTGCAGAGGGTCAGCAGCGATTTGCCATAACGTCGAGCAACTGCGGTTGAAGCCATGGTCAGTTCAGTTTGGAGTCCGAAATCATACGGCCAATCAGGTCCTGCTGGGCACCGTCATCCGACAGCTCCTTGCGCACCAGTTGCTCAGCGATTTCGAGGCTCAGCTTGGCCACTTCGGCTTTCAGCTCCGCGACGGCCGCGGCGCGCTCACCATCGATGGCCTGCTTGGCCTGCTCGATCATGCGCTCGCCTTCGTCCTTGGCGGTCTGCTTGGCGTCTGCCACCAGCTTGTCGGCCATGTCGCGGGCATCCCGCAACATGCCGTCACGCTCGGCACGCGCCTCCTGCAGCAACCGCTCGTTGTCGGACTGCAAGTTTTCGATTTCAGCACGCGCCTCCTTCGCGGAATCAAGGGCGCCCTGAATCTCCTCCTCACGGTCCTTCAGTCCCTGCAGAATCGGCCCCCAGGCCATTTTCTTGAGCAGGAACAGAACCACGAGGAACGAAATCGACGCCCAGACGACCGTTCCAAAAGCGGGTGACAACAACGCATCCATGTCGTAGGAGCGTGTTGGATCAGCCGAAGACGACGAGCAGACAGACGATGACCGCGAACAGGGCAACGCCCTCAACGAGGGCGGCGGCCACGATCATGTTGGCCCGGAGGTCTCCGCTCATTTCAGGCTGACGGGCCATGGCTTCCAGTGCGGATCCGCCAATGCGGCCCACACCGATACCGGCACCGATGGCGGCGACGCCTGCACCGAGACCGGCGAGACCCTTGTTCATTGCGGCTTCCAGAAGAAACATTGCGAGTTCCATGGTAAATATGGGTTGGGGTTGGTTGGGTTGACTTAGTGATGTGCTTCGTGTGTAGCCTCGCCGAAATAGAGGGCGGCAAGCAACGTGAATACGTACGCCTGCAGGAAGGCCACCAGGAATTCAATCAGGTACATGAAAATCATGAAGAGCGTGGAGAACACGCCCGTACCGATGCCGACACCACTTCCGAATTGTCCTCCGAGAATGAAGACCAGGGAAGTGAACGCCAGGATGATGATGTGCCCAGCCGTGATGTTCGCCGTGAGACGCACCATCAGAACGAAGGGCTTGATGAAGATGCTGGCTACCTCGATGGGCACCAAGATGAACTTGATCGGCAACGGAACACCCGCCGGCCAAAGGATGTGGCTCCAGTAGTGCTTGTTGCCGGAGAATGTCGTGATGATGAACACGAAGATGGCCAGCACCATGGTGATGCCCAGCGTACCCGTGATGTTGAATCCGCCAATGAAGGGGATCAGCCCCAGCAAATTGCTGAGGAAGATG
>CALKUW010000113.1 GCA_937996585.1 uncultured Flavobacteriales bacterium | reverse complement strand
AGGCGCGGTATTCCATGGCGACAACGGCTTCCGCAATCATGTCCGCTGCGCGGGGTCCGCAGATGTGCACCCCCAGAATTTCATCGGTCTCCGCATGGGCCAGCACCTTGACGACGCCGTCGGTGTCCATGGAAGCGCGGGCGCGGCCCGACGCCTTGAAGGGAAAGCTGCCCGTCTTGTAGGCCACCCCTTCAGCCTTCAATTGCTCTTCCGTGCGCCCTACGGCGGCCACTTCAGGCCAGGTGTAGACAACACCGGGGATGAGGTTGTGGTCCAAATGCGGCTGTTGGCCGGCCATGTGCTCCACCGCACAGATGCCTTCTTCTTCGGCCTTGTGGGCGAGCATGACCCCTTTGACGACATCTCCAATCGCGTAAATGTGGGGGTGAACGGTGCGCAAGTGGCCATCCACTTCCACGCGCCCGCGGTCATCGAGCGGAACCCCAGCCTTGTCCAGTCCGAGTCCATCGGTGTAGGGCTTGCGTCCCACCGCCACGAGGCAGTAATCCACCTCCCAGGTGACTTCTTTTCCCTTCTTGTCGTCGGCTTTGACGGTGGCTTTTCCACCAGCATTGACCGCTTCTTTCACGCCGTGGGACAGGTGGAACTTGACGCCGATTTTCTTCATGGCGCGCTGGAGTTCCTTGCCCATGGTGCGGTCCATGGTCGGGATGATGGCGTCCTGGTACTCGATCACGTGCACCTCCGTTCCGAGCCGCGCGTAGACCGAGCCAAGCTCCAGACCAATCACACCGCCGCCAATGATGGCCATGGATTTGGGCAGCGACGGCAGCGACAGCGCTTCCGTGGAGGTGATGATGCGGTCGCCGTCAAGTTTGATGAAAGGCAGGCTCGCGGGTTCGGAACCCGTGGCGATGAGCACACGCTCGGCCTGGACCTGCTGTGATTTACCCTTTCCGGAGGTCACCTCGATGGTGTGGGCATCCACGAAGGCACCCATTCCGTGCAGCACGGTGATGCCATTTTTTTCCATCAGAAAATGGACGCCGGCCACCGTTTGTTCGACCACCTCCTGCTTCCGTGCAATCATGCGCGGGAAGTCGATGTCCAACTTCCCCACCTTGATGCCGTGCACCTCGAATTCCTTGCTGGCTTTGAGGTAGTGCTCTGAGCTGTCCAACAAGGCTTTGGAAGGGATGCACCCGACGTTGAGGCAGGTGCCTCCAAGGGTGCTGCGCTTTTCGATGAGGGCCGTCTTAAACCCGAGTTGTGCGCCGCGGATGGCGGCTACATATCCGCCGGGTCCGGCGCCGATGACCACGAGGTCGTACTTGTCCATGGTTGCGAACGGTTGGGAGCGCGAAGGTAAACCTGCCCCACCGGAGGCACCACAGGAGTTCGGGCTTGTTGTCTTTCCTTTGCCCCGCCCATGTGGTCCCGGCTCGCAACAATCATCCTGAGGGGGCGCCTGCCCATCCTCATCGTCCTCGCGTTGGTGACGGCCGGCATGGCGTCGCGCATCGACGAACTGGGCATCCGCTACAAGTTCGGGGGGCTGCTCCCCGATGACGATCCGGCCCTGGTGAACTACAACCGCTTCCTCGCGGAGTTCGGGGAGGAGGGCAATGTGGTCGCCCTCGGCGTGGAGGATGCCCGCCTCGACGAGATCGCCGTATTCCAGCAATGGTGGGACCTGGATTCCGCCCTGCGCAGTGTGCAGGTGCCGGTAGACAGCCTAAGGCCGGATGGGACGCCATGGGAGGTCCACGTGGTCGACAGCGTTTTCGGCTTCAGAACCGCCGTGGAGCTGTTGAGGGAGGACAATTCGAAGTCTTTTGTCATGCGCCCTCTGTTCGAGCGCCGGCCCGAGACGCAGGCCGAACTGGACAGCATGCTGGCACGCCTCAGGAGCATGCCGTTCTACGAAGGTTTCCTCCACACGGAAATGGGGGCCACCATACAGATGGTGTATGTCAATGCGCCCCTCTTCAATTCGGAGAACCGCGGGCGCAGTGTGGAGCTGCTCGTGGAGGAGGTCGAGCGGTTCGAGGCCGGCACCGGGGTCAACGTCCACGTCTCCGGATTGCCCTACATCCGCACGGAGGTGACCACCAAGATCAAGCGCGAACTCGGCCTGTTCATCGCCCTCGCGGCGATCGTGACGGCCCTGCTGCTGCTGCTGTTCTTCCGGAACATCGTCGTCATGGCGGTCTGCATGCTCGTTGTGGGCACGGGGGTCGTCTGGTCGCTGGGCAGCATTGTCCTTCTGGATTACAAGCTCACGGGATTGATGGGGCTCATCCCTCCGCTCATGATCGTGATCGGGGTGCCCAACTGCATCTACCTGCTCAACAAGTACCACGCGGAGTTCAAGCGCCACGGCAACAAGGGCCTCGCCCTGACGCGCATGGTGAAAAAGGTGGGCAACGCGACCTTCATGACCAATGCGACGACGGCACTGGGCTTTGCGACGTTCATGTTCACGACGAGCGACGTGCTGCAACAGTTCGGGGTCATCGCCTCGCTCAACATCCTCGCGATGTTCTGCATCTCGCTGTTGATCATCCCCGCGGTGTTCAGCTGGCTGCCGCCGCCGCGCCGCCGCCATGTCCGCCACTTGGACCGGCGATGGGTCTTCCTCGTCGTGCACCGCCTGGAGCGGGCAGTCAGCATGCACCGGAAGCGGGTCTATCTCGTCACAGCTGTCGTGCTGGCGCTCGGAGCCCTCGGCATTTCCCTGATGAAGGTGACGGGCAATGTGGCCGGTGACCTACCCCAGGAGGACGTCATCCTGTCGGACCTGCACTGGTTCGAGGACCGCTTCGGCGGCGTGATGCCGTTCGAGGTGGTCATCCGCACGGACAAGCCCGGCAAGGTCACGCAATTGGCCTTCCTGAAAAAAGTCGAACGGCTGCAGCAGGTGCTGGAGGAAGAGCCTCAATTGTCGCGCTCGGTCTCCCTGGTCGATGGCCTCAAACTGGCCAAGCAGGGCTTCTTCGGGGGCAATCCCGACCGGTATTCGCTGCCGTCCCGGCGGGAGCAGAGCTTCATGGGGCCATACCTGACAGGAACCTCGGGTGCGGGCATCGATGGGAACGGCCGATACGTGGACAGCGCCCGCACCACGATCAGGGTCTCGGCACAGGTCGCCGACATCGGCACGCAGGAGATGAACGACCTGACCGAACGGCTGCAGTTGCGCATCGACAGTATTTTCCCACCGGAGGAGCATGAGGTCTTCATGACGGGAACGAGCGTGGTCTTCGTGGAGGGCACGACCTACCTCGTCAAGAACCTCTTCGTGTCGCTGGCCCTGGCCGTGATCGTCATCGCCACCATGATGGCCATCCTGTTCCGCAGCGCCCGCATGGTCGCCATCAGCCTGTTGCCCAACCTCGTGCCGCTCATCTTCACCGCAGCCGTCATGGGCTACTTCGGCATCGCCCTCAAACCGAGCACCCTGCTCGTGTTCAGCATTGCTTTTGGCATCTCGGTGGACGACACCATCCACCTGCTCGCCAAATACCGGCAGGAACTCGACCTCCACGGCTGGAACATGCGCGAGGCGGTTCTGCTGGCCGTGCGCGAGACCGGGGTGTCCATGATGTACACCAGCATCGTGCTCTTCTTCGGCTTCCTGATGTTCTTCGCCTCCGACTTCGAAGGCACCCGTGCCCTGGGCATCCTCGTTTCGACGACGCTGCTCGTGGCCATGCTGACCAACCTCGTCCTGCTGCCCTCCATGCTGCTGGGCTTCGAGCGGTACATCACCGCGCAGACCTTCAAGGAGCCCCTGCTCGAGATCATCGATGAGGAGGACGACGTGGACCTGGCCGAGCTGGAGGTCATGGAAGGCCTCCGTGACTGAGCCCATTGACGATTGTCATTGGGGGTGTTGACGCCCGTCATCGCCCTGCCCCCATCCTTTCCATTTGTTGCAGTTCCAACTCAACCTCGGACTGCCATGAATGTACTTCCTCCCCAGACGCACGTTGCCTTTCTCCTCGGTGAAGCCGAAAGCCACCGCGCATTGAACCACCCCTATCTGACGGCCCTGAAGGACGGTACACTGCCCGATCCTGTCGGCGCCCTCAAGCGCTTCGCGGCTGAGTATGCGGTCTACGCAAAGTCCTTCCAGAACTACCTGCTCATCGCCATGAGCAAGCTGGAGGAACAGGAGCACCGCAGCATCCTTCTGGAGAACCTCTGCGAGGAAAGTGGGATGATTGAGGAGGAGGAGCTCGCCGAAATCGCCGAGTTGGGCATCCAGCCCGAGTGGGTTCAGGGGGTGCCCCACCCGGAATTGTACGCCCGCTTCCGCCAGGCCATCGGCGCCGTGGACACGCCTGAGACCGGTGACATCGCCAAGACGTGGAAGGAGCTGTTCATCGCCCAGTTGACCCAGGCCAACGCCGCCGAGGCCCTCGGTGCGCTCGGGCTCGGCACGGAGAGCATCGTCAAGTTCTTCTACCGCCCCCTCATCGAAGCGATCCGCAACCACACCGACGTGTCCCGCAAGGATGCCGTCTTCTTCGAGCTCCACGCCGAACTCGACGACGAGCACGGTGAGTTGATGCTGAAGATCGCCGAGGACCTGATCGCGGCCGATGTGGCGAACTACGAGTCCATGAAGCAAGGCATGCGCAAGGCACTGGGGCTTCGCTCCCTGTTCTGCGACCGCATGCTCGAGATGGAGCTCAACCGTTGATCCAGAATGTCCAGCATCATGGAAGCCAAGGAAATCTATGACGGGCATGCGGACCTCTGGGTTCGGCACGACCCCATCCTGCTCTCCGACTACTCGGCCCGTCCAAGGGTGCTCGAGCTGTGCGGTGACGTGGAGGGCCTGACCATCCTCGACCTCGGTTGCGGGGAGGGCTATGTGGGCCGCCAGCTCGCCAAGCGCGGCGCGGCTTCTGTGGCCGGCTACGACGTGTCGAGCGGCATGATCGCGGGCGCCGAACAGGCCGCAGCGGCCCAGCGCCTGGACCACCTGACCTACGCCGTCAGCGACCTGCGCAAGGCCGAGTTCGGGGATGCCAGCCAACCGGTGGACATGGTCATCGCCGTCTTCCTGTTCAACTATATGGATACCGCCTCGATGTCAAGAATCCTCGACCGTGTGCGGAAAGTTCTGAAGCCGGGAGGGCGCTTCATCTTCACCGTTCCCCACCCGCTGCTGCCCTACATCAAGCCCGCCGAGAAGCCGTTCTACATGCGGGCGGAGGGCGGTTACCTCTCTTCCGTGGACGTGCCCTTCCCGGGCCGCATCTGGAGGCGTGACGGCGAATCCGTGGAGGTACAGGCCGTACACAAGACCTTCACCACCTACTTCTCCGCCCTGAATGCGGCCGGCTTCACCCGGATGCCGCATGTGGAGGAGCTCCACATTACTGCCGACCACGTGGCCCTCGACCCCGATTTCTTCGGCCCCCTCGCGGACCTGCCGCTCCACGTCGCCTTTTCCCTCACGTCATGACGAATTCCTTCCACCTCCCCCTGACCCGGGAAGCCCACCTCGTCCGGCTTCCGATCCCCCATGCGTTGCGCGCGGCATTGCCCCATGCTGACGATGCCGAAGCAGCATTGGCCCAGGTCCTTCAAGGGGTGGAATTGGTGCGGTTCGATGTGCGTCGGTTGGCTGATCAGCTGGCTTCCACGGAGGGCCATGCCGTGCTCGGCGCCCCGGCGCATTGGACGGACGCCCAGTTGAGGTGGGCCTATGCGGTGCTGTTGCGCCAGCTCGGCAGCCTGAATGACCGCTATGGCAAGCTCTTCGATGTGGTGGACCGCGGGCTGGACCACACATCCTCCAACGCGCCCGTCTCCAAGACAAAGGCGGCCACCGGCATGCACACGGACAGCAGCGACGCGCGCTACAACCCCGACCTCGTGAGCCTGCTGTGCCTGCAGCCCGGATCGGTCGGAGGGCAGTCCCTGCTGGCCAACGCCCACGATCTGCTGCGGCGCCTCCGCAAGGCGCACCCCGAACTGGAGCTGGTGGCGCGCCAAGCCTTCCCGCGGGACGTGGTGACCCCGGGATTGGCGCAGGACCACGGCGCCATACGGGCCAACGCCATCCCCGTCTTCTCCACCGATGCACACGGCCTGGTCTTCCGGTACATGCGCTACTGGACCGAGCGGGCCATCGCCAAGCTGGGCGAGGAGGTCCCGGCAGAGCTCACGGCGCTGTTCGATTTCATCGACGCGGACATGGCCGAACACGCCCTGCGGTTCAGCCTCCGCCGCGGGGATATGCTCATCGCCAACAACCGCACTGTGGTCCACGGACGGGAGGCCTTTGAGGACCTGCCCGGTGCCGCGCGCCGATGTCTGGTGAGGGCGTGGGTCGACGGTTTCCTCGATTCCCGGGCCGATTCCTTGCCCTTGCGGGCCTGAAACCGGAACTTTCCGGCATGAAAGGCATTGTCCTCGCCGGCGGAAGCGGCACACGGCTCTATCCGATCACGAAGGCCATCAGCAAGCAGCTGATGCCCATCTACGACAAGCCGATGATCTACTATCCCTTGTCCACGCTGATGATCAGCGGGATTCGGGACATCCTGATCATCTCCACACCCCACGACCTGCCCGGCTTCCAGCGCCTCCTCGGCGACGGCAGCCAGTGGGGCTGCTCCTTCACCTACGTGGAGCAGAAGGTGCCCAATGGACTGGCCCAGGCCTTCGTCCTCGGCGCGGACTTCATCGGCGATGACAAAGTGGCGCTGGTCCTCGGCGACAACATCTTCTACGGACGCGGATTCGGCCGCATCCTGCGCGACAACACCGATGTCGAGGGCGCCATGGTATATGCCTACCACGTGGGCGATCCGGAGCGGTATGGCGTGGTGGAGTTCGATGAGGAGGATCGGGTCCTCAGCATCGAGGAGAAGCCGGCCCAGCCGAAATCCAACTTCGCCGTTCCGGGCCTGTATTTCTACGACAACCGTGTGGTGGAGATCGCCAGGAATCTGAAGCCGAGTGCACGGGGCGAATACGAGATCACCGATGTCAACAGGCATTACCTGGAGATGGGCGAACTCTTCGTCAGCAAGCTGGACCGCGGTACGGCCTGGCTGGACACCGGCACTTTCACTTCGCTCACCCAGGCCAGCCAGTACGTGCAGGTCATCGAGGAGCGCCAGGGACTCAAAATCGCCTGCCTCGAGGAGATCGCCTGGCGCATGGGCTTCATCGATACCGACCAAGCCCGCGCGCTGGCCGACGAGCTTGTCAAGAGCGGCTACGGCGACTACATCCACCAGCAACTCGACCTCGGCCTCTGATGATGGCGGACACCTTCGACGCCCGGACGGCGATGGCCGATTACCGTACCGCCTTCGAATCGGGGTGTGCCGAGTTCCTCGGGCGCTATCCCGACACTGAGCTGTATGCGCCGGTCCGCTACCTCATGGACCTCGGAGGCAAGCGCCTCCGTCCCGTGCTCGTCATGGCGGCGTGCGAGGCCTGCGGTGGCACGAAGGAACAGGCGCTCCCCGCCGCCCTTGCGGTGGAGCTGTTCCACAACTTCACCCTCATGCACGACGACATCATGGACGACGCGCCCTTGCGCCGCGGCCAGGCAACGGTGCATGAGAAATGGGACGCCAACCTCGCCATCCTCTCCGGCGACGCCCTGCACGTGATGGCCTGCGAGGCCCTGCTCGAGGCGCCGGAAAAAGCCCTGCCCTCGCTGCTCAGGATGTACCACCGCACGGCCCTCGAGGTCTGCGAGGGGCAGGAGCAGGACATGGCCTTCGAGACCCGCGATGCCGTGGCGCTGGACGAGTACATGGAGATGATCCGGCTCAAGACCTCCGTGCTGCTCGCGGCCGCCCTCGACATGGGCGGTGGCTCTGCCGGTGCGGACGATGCGACCCGGGAAGCGCTCTACGAGTTCGGCCTGCACGTCGGCTTGGCCTTTCAACTTCAGGACGACTACCTCGACGCCTTCGGCAACCCGGAGAATTTCGGCAAGCAGGTCGGCGGCGACATCCTGGCCGACAAGAAGACCTTCCTCCTTATCCGCGCCCTCGAAAAGGCGCAGGGAGGGGACCTCAAAGCGCTCCAGGCCGAGCTCGGCAACAAGCGCGAAGGCAAGGTGGATCGCGTATTGGACCTCTACCGGAGCCTCGGTGTGGACGCCGAGCTGCGCGACGCCATGGCCGGACAGGTCACCCTCGCCGAAGGCGCCCTCGCCCGCATGAAGGCGGCCCGCCCGGACGCCCTGGGCGGATCAGACACCGCTTTGGCCCTGCTCCACGGCGTCGCCGCCATGGTCACCGCCCGCCTCAGCTGACCCTTTCTTTTTTTGGTGAAAACGCCCGGAAAACGAGTGTGTTGGCGTTGGTGGTCGGGTTAACTTTGCGCAGCGCATCCCCTGCGAAAACATGGACCTGCACTCCCACCTGAGCAACGCCGAGCCCGCCGCCGTCGAGGCGCTCTATCGGCAGTTCCTCGACAACCCCGGTTCGGTCGACCCGACCTGGCGGCACTTCTTCCTCGGTTTTGACTTTGCCCAGCGCATCTATGGCGAGGAGGCGTTGGAGTCGGGTCATGGCAGCGCAAATGGCAGCACGGCAGCAGTGCCTTTGGCCAATGGGGTGGTAGCGATGGCCCCCAAGGAGTTCAGGGTCATCAACCTGATCCACGCCTACCGGACCCGCGGCCACCTGTTCACCAAGACCAACCCCGTTCGCGCCCGTCGCGATTACAGCCCCGACCTCTCGATTGCCCACTTCGGACTGGATGAGGCGGACCTTGACACCGTCTTCGAGGCGGGCAGCGAGGTCGGCATCGGCGCCGCGCCCCTGCGGGACATCATCGCCCACCTCGAGGCGACCTACTGCCACTCCATCGGTATCGAATACATGTACATCCGCGAGCCGGAGCGCTGGGAGTGGTTCAAGGACCACATCGAGCTGGCCAACCGGCCCGTGCTCAGTGAGGCGGAGAAGAAGCAGATCTTCAAGAAGCTCAACCAGGCCACCGTATTCGAGGAGTTCCTCCAGAAGAAGTTCGTGGGCCAAAAGCGCTTCAGCGTGGAGGGCGGGGAGAGCCTGTTGCCCGCGTTGGACGCCATCGTGGAGCGCGGTTCCGAGCTGGGGGCCAAGGAGTTCATCATCGGTATGGCCCACCGCGGGCGCCTGAACACCCTCGCGCACATCCTCAACAAGCCCTACACCGACATCTTCGAGGAGTTCGCCGGCAAGGCCTACGACCACGGAGACGACTTCGACGGCGACGTGAAGTACCACATGGGGTACAGTACGGACATGGTGGCCGACACCGGGGTGCCGGTGCACATCACGCTCGCGCCGAACCCGTCCCACCTCGAGGCGGTGGACCCTGTGGTGGGCGGCATCGCCCGCGCCCGCATCGACCGGGAGCACCACGATGAAAACGCCGTCGTGCCCATCCTCGTGCACGGCGACGCGGCCGTGGCCGGCCAGGGCGTCGTCTATGAGGTGGTCCAGATGGCCCAGCTCGACGGCTACCGCACCGGCGGCACCATCCACCTCGTGGTCAACAATCAGGTGGGCTTCACGACGAATTACCTCGACGCCCGATCCAGCATCTACTGCACGGACGTCGCCAAGGCCACTCACTGCCCGGTCTTCCACGTGAACGCCGACGACGCAGAAGCGGTGGTCACGGCCGTGCGCATTGCCCTGGAGTACCGGCAGAAGTGGCACCGGGATGTCTTCATCGACCTGCTTGGCTATCGGAAATACGGCCACAACGAGGGCGACGAGCCCAAGTTCACGCAGCCCAAGCTCTACAAGGCCATCCAGCAGCACCCGAATGCCCGCGAGCTCTACCTGCAACAGCTGGAGGGCGAGGGTTTGATGGACCGCGCGACGGCGGACGCCATGCGCAAGGACATCGAGGGCAATCTGGATGCGGCCATGGAGCAGGCCAAGTCGACGGAGAAGATCCACGTGACGAACTTCCTCGAGAAGCTGTGGCAGGATTTCCGGATGAAGCAGCCCGGCGACGACGCCATGGAGGTCTGGACCGGATTCGACCGGGAGCGGCTCGGCAAGCTGGCCGCCGCCCTGTGCAGCCTGCCCGAGGACCGCAAGTATTTCCGGAAGGTCATGAAGCTCTTCAAGGACCGCCGGACCATGATCGAAGAGGACCGCCTGGACTGGGGCTTGGGCGAATTGCTCGCCTACGGCACCCTGCTGGTGGAGGGCCATCCGGTGCGGGTCAGCGGCCAGGACGTGGAGCGCGGCACCTTCAGCCACCGCCACGCCGTGGTCAAGACCGAGGACACGGAGGAGGAGCGGATTCCGTTGAACCACCTCGAGGAGGGGCAGGAAACGCTGTCCATCTACAACTCCAACTTGAGCGAGTACGGGGTGATGGGCTTCGATTTCGGCTACGCCTACGGCACGCCGGAGGGCCTGACGATCTGGGAGGCCCAATTCGGCGACTTCAACAACGGGGCGCAGATCATCATTGACCAGTTCCTCACTTCCGGGGAGGACAAGTGGAATGCGCCAAACGGCCTGACGCTCTTCCTGCCGCACGGCTATGAGGGCATGGGCAGCGAGCACTCCAGCGGCCGCATGGAGCGGTACCTGCAGCTCTGTGCCGGCGACAACATACAGGTGGCCAATCCGACCACCCCGGCGAACCACTTCCATCTGCTCCGCCGTCAAGTCTTGAGGCCCTTCCGCAAGCCGCTCGTGGTGTTCACGCCCAAGAAGCTGTTGCGCTATCCCGACGCCGTCAGCACGATGGCGGACCTTGCCGAAGGCCGCTTCCGTGCGGTCATTGACGACCCTCAGCGCGGTGGCAGCAGCGCCGACGGGGTGAAGCACGTGGTGCTCTGCTCCGGCAAGTTCTACTACGACCTTCTTGAGGAGCGCAAGAAGCGCGTACAGGCCGGCGAGATGGACAGTATCGCGCTGGTTCGCCTCGAGCAACTTTACCCGTTCCCGACGGCTGAGCTGGGGGCGGTGCTCGACCGCTACGAGGGCGCAACGCTGTGCTGGGCGCAGGAGGAGCCCTCCAATATGGGCGCCTTTGCCCACCTCCACCGTTTCGGTCCGGGCGTGACCCGCTTCTTCGCCCGCCCCGAGTCGGCCAGCCCGGCCGCCGGCAGCCCGGTTGTGCACGCCGAACGCCACCAGGCCGTCATCGATTCCGTATTCCAGCTCGGTTGACGACCTTGAACCCACATCGATTCACCCACCCGATCCACAGAGCCCATGCCCATCCTTGAAATGAAGGTCCCCAGCCCCGGGGAGTCCATCTCGGAAGTGGAAATCGCCACCTGGCTGGTGTCCGACGGCGACTATGTCTTCAAGGACCAGGCCATTGCCGAAGTCGACAGCGACAAGGCGACCCTCGAGCTGCCCGCAGAAGTTGCGGGTGCCATCACGCTCAAGGCCGAGGAGGGCGACGCTGTTGCAGTGGGCGCCGTGGTCTGCCTGATCGACACCGATGCGGAGGCCCCGGCCGATGCGGCTCCGCCAGCGGCCGCCCCGGCTCCGGCGGCAGCTCCGGCTCCAACGCCCGCCGCTGCACCCACCCCGGCACCTGCTCCGGTGGCCGCTCCCGCAGCAGCCTCGGCAACCGCCGCGCCCGCGGGACACGCGGCCGGGCATCCGTCTCCTGCCGCCCGCAAGTTGATGGAGGAAAACGGCGTGCAAGCCGGACAGGTCGCGGGAACTGGCCCGGGAGGACGCATCCTCAAGCAGGACGTCCTCGCCGCCATGGCCAAGGGCATTCCGCAGCCGCAGCTGCCCGGCGCCGGCTGGACCGGAAGCCGTGAAGTGAGCCGCGAGAAGATGAGCATGCTGCGCCGCAAGGTGGCGGAGCGCCTCGTCGGCGTCAAGAACGAGACGGCCATGCTGACCACCTTCAACGAGGTGGACATGAAGCCGATCATGGACCTCCGGAAGAAGTACAAGGAAAAGTTCAAGGAGCAGCACGGCGTGGGCCTCGGCTTCATGGGCTTCTTCACCAAGGCGGTCACCGCCGCATTGGAACTCTACCCCGCCGTCAACGCCATGATCGACGGCAAGGAGATGGTCATGCACGACTACGCCGACATCGGCATCGCCGTGAGCTCTCCCAAGGGCCTCATGGTGCCCGTCGTGCGCAACGCCGAGTCCATGAGCCTCGACCAGATCGAGGCCGAGATCAAGCGGCTCGCCATCCGCGCCCGCGACGGCCAGATCACGGTCGACGAGATGACCGGCGGCACCTTCACCATCACCAACGGCGGCGTCTTCGGCTCCATGCTGTCCACGCCCATCATCAATCCTCCGCAGAGCGCCATCCTCGGCATGCACAACATCGTGGAGCGTCCGGTGGCGGTCAACGGTCAGGTGGAGATCCGGCCGATCATGTACGTGGCCCTCAGCTACGACCACCGGATCATCGACGGCAAGGAAAGCGTGAGTTTCCTCGTCGCCGTCAAGGAGATGCTCGAGCACCCGGAGCGGATGCTCTTCGGCTCCAAGGATCCGATGGAAGTGCTGTTGGGCCTGTAATCAGGACTGGGCCAATGGCCGTTTGAGCAGATAGAAGTCCGTCTGCTCGTATCCCTTGCCGTCGTGCTGACCGACCTCGGCCCATGTTTTGGGCGGGGGCACCACCACGTTGTCGCCGGTGTTCCAGTTGGCGGGCAGTGCGCAGGCGTTGCCATCCGCCGTCTGCAGGGCGCGGACAAGGCGCAGGACCTCGTCAATGTTGCGGCCGACGTTGAGCGGATAGTACACGATGGCGCGGATGGTCCCCTTGGGGTCGATCACGAAGACAGCGCGGACGGCGGCTGTGGTGCTCTCACCGGGGTGGAGAAGCCCGTAGGCCTGGGCCACCTTGGTGTCGAGGTCCGCGATGATGGGGAAGTCGAGCAGGACGCCGGTGTGTTGCTTGACATAGTGCACCCACGCGAGGTGGGCGTGTATGCTGTCGATGCTGACCCCGAGGAGCTTGGTGCCGAGCGCGTCGAAGTCCGCCTTCCTCCGGGCGAATTCGACCAGCTCCGTGGTACAGACCGGCGTGAAGTCGGCAGGGTGGGCAAAGAAGACGACCCAGTGGTCCTGGTTGTACTCACTGAGGGTCAACTCTCCATGCGTGGTGGAGGCGGTGAAGTGGGGAGCCGTATCGCCGATACGGGGGATCCCGGTGGATTGGAGTTCCGACATGATGCGGAGGTGTTTGGGGGGTGGAAAAAAGGAAATTGGAAAAAAGAAAACGCCCTCTTGTGGGAGGGCGTCGAACGGCTGAAGGGCCTGCTGCATTGCACACGACATCACACTCCCGGGGGTGCGCAACAACCACAGCAACAACAGAAGGCCATATTCAGCATGACTTAAAGATACACATTATTCCCATCAAAATACT
>CALKUW010000112.1 GCA_937996585.1 uncultured Flavobacteriales bacterium | reverse complement strand
TGCAGCGTGCGCTCCTCCTGAGTCTGAGCGAGCGGATTCCATCCAAGACGGTAATCGACACTGGCCACTACATATCCCATTTTGGCATACCGCGTGCACATCTCCACAATCGCACTGTCCGTCTTGGTTCCCTGGGTTCCTCCGTTCAAGTAGGGCGGCAGGAAGTTCCCGGTGTGCATCATCATCAACAATGGACGGCCCGTTTCCGTATCCCCGGTAGGCTCGTAGAGGTCGAGCACCAAGGGTTGCGGCGCAGGAGGAAGACCCTGCAAGGCTGTGATGACGGTAATGTTGGTTCCGTACTGGATGTTGGAGGTCACAGTGACATCGCTGAACACCTCATCGAGGTAGCGAGTCTGTGCTCCGGCGGTCAGGCAGACTACGAAAGCTGCCAAAAGGAGACAAGTTTGCTTCATGGTTTGGTCCCAAAAGTTGAGGTTGAAAGATAGGGAAGGCGGATTACAGAGTGTCCTAATTACACACTAGATTGAATCTCAGCGCTCCCCGTGAATTTGTATTCGTTGAATTTGACGATGGGAATCAGTTCCTGGTGTCCACTTCAAACAACAGACTGAGGTAGGCAAGACGCCCGACAGCAGGGCCGCCATAGGTCTCTATATGCCAGTTTTTCAGCACGTTGGACGCGCCCGCCTTGATGGTGAGGTTCAATTGATCGATGCGCGCATTGGCCTGCACATCGAGCAGGTCAAACGTGGGAACCAATCCGGTGAATTGAGGCGACCCTTCAAAAACAAAGCCCTCAACCCACTTATAATTCACGCCGAATCCCCATGTGCTTGCTTCCCGCAAACGCAAATCCCGGGTGCTGACGCCGAGATTATACTTGTGTTCAGGCGTGTTGAACGCAGGAATGATGGGGTCATCCTCGTTGGTCTTCACCAAACGGTTCCAGCTGTAGTTACCGGAGATCATCCAGTTGTCTCCCACGTACCAATTGGCCCCAATCGAAGCCCCCGTCGTACGGACTTCATTGATGGAATTCGCAGCGTAGCGGAAGACGTCAATTCCCGTCACGGCATTGGGGAATTGCGGACTCTGGAAGAGCACGTCGAGTCCGATGTTGTAGCCGATGAAGTGGTTGTACTGGCTGTAGTACCAGCTGCCATCCAGGTAGAGCTTGTCCCACAGCGTGGTCCGGTACCCCATCTCGACGGAGCGCACCTGCTCCGGCCGCAGCGGAGCGATGTCGAAGTACTGGAGCGTATCGATATTGCCGAAGGGAAGCCCCGCCGTGCTGGAGATGCTGTTGCGGTAATCGATGAAGCTACCCACGGTCACCAGGCCCTCGCGCCCGTTGAGATTACCCACGAGGGTGGCGGGTCCCACATTCAGGAAGAGGTATTGGTCGGCCAGCGTGGGGTTGCGAAGCGCACTGCTGAAGCTGAGGCGGAAGTAGTCCTGCTCCCGGGGCGTCCACACCAGCGAGGCTGCTGGAGAAAAGACCCAATCGAAATTCTGGTTCTTGTCCGCCCTCATGGTGGCCGTCACGATCACCTTGTCCTCCGCGAAGCGCTTCCGTGCCCCGGCGTAGGCGCCCACCTCCTGATTGGTGATGACCACGCCCGCGGTGTCGCTGAAGATGGTGCCGTCGCTGTCGGGCGTGTAGCGCCTGAAGTTGGCACCGACCCTCACCTCCTCGAATCCGGTGGGATTGAAGATGCGCTCACCGTGCACATGGATGAGACTCGACCGGTCATAGAACCGGGTGCCCCCCTCCCCTTCGTTGTTCTTGAGCGCGGTGATGCGGTCAAATGCTTCCTGGAACTCGGGCGTTCCGGGGGTCAGATGCCCCAGGGGTTCCAGCGCCACATCGGCCAGTCCCGCGTAGTTGTTGTTGGTCCAATCCTCCACGAGGCCGTGCCAGGCGGAGAGGTTGTCCGCATTGTTGGCGTACCAGGCCGTCACGCTGTCCTGGGGGATGGTGAAAATGGGGAAGGGACCGGTGGTATCGAGGATGCCCGTGGGCCAGGTCCCGGAAATCTGGGGGGCAATGCTGTCCACCCAGTAGCGGTAGTAGACCTTGGCGTAACTGTAGTCACTGCGCGTCTCCTCCTGAAGGCGCAACGCGGTGGCATAAGGGTCATAACTGTCGCCGGCGTCCTCACTCGTGCGATAGGCCCGCAGGAACCACTTGCCCGGTTTGGTCAGCTCGACCTTGTGCTGGTAGAACTCGATGTTGCGCAGAGAGAATCGATTGTCTCCCTGATACACCGTGGTACCGAATCCACTGCTGAAGCCGTAGATGAGCTCGGGCGACTCGTAGGTCTTGTCGGGTTGCAAACGGAGGTGCAGGGCCGTTGAGACCTTCAGGTTCTTCGTGCCGTAATCCACCAGGTCGATCTCCTTGTATCCGGTGCGGAAAAAGTTGCCGAGACCGCGCGCATTGGCGCTGTTGTCACCGCTATAATCGAAGACGGACTTGTACTCATCCCCATAGATGTTGACCGCATCGAAGCGTCCGGGGTTGGAAGCATCCACCTGCGATACGTCCACCGGGTTGTAGTTGTCGGCCACCCAGTCGTCGGCACTGAAACGAAAGGCATTGACCTTGAAGCCCAGCACAGGGTTGTCGTCCGCATCGGTGATGTAGTCGGCGTACCGGAATCCGGTCTCCGTCAGGTTGCGTTCGCCCACCTTGGCGCTGACCGCCACGCCCGGGAATCGGAAGGGCGACTTCGTCTCCATGGACACCACGCCATTGAAGGCGCCCGGCCCGTAGAACGCGCTGCTCGCACCTGCGACGATGTCCACCTTCATCACGTCGAGCTCGGGGGCTCCAAGGAAGTTGCCGAGCGAAAAGTTCAGACCCGGACTTTGGTTGTCCACCCCATCGATCAACTGCAGGGAGCGCACCGGCGAGGTACTGTTGAATCCGCGCGTGTTGATGATCTTGAATCCAAGCGAAGCACTGGTCAGGTCCACCCCCTTCAAGTTGCCCAGCCCCTCGTAGAAATTGCCGCTCGGCGCCTCCTTGATGGCCAGCACGTCCATCGATTCCACCGTCAGGGGCCCCTGCTTCTGCCGCTCATCAATCCGGGAGCCGACAACTTCCGCCTCCTCCATCAATACCGCATCCGCCTCCAGCACCGCCCGGACCTCATTCGCGGCAGACTTCACGTCCACCGTCAACATGGCGTATCCAATGAAGCTGATGTTCAACTTGACCGGAACGGAGGGCACCTCGAGTCGGAAACGCCCATCAAAGTCGGTCGAAGTGCCGGTGTTGCTGCCTTGGACGATGACACTTGCAGCGAAGACGGGATCCCCCGTTTCGCCATCCAGAACCTGTCCACGGATCACTTCCTGCGCCAGCACAGGAAAAGAAAGGACACTCAAAAACAGGCACGTAGCCCAAGTCGTCAGG
Organism: uncultured Flavobacteriales bacterium; assembly: GCA_937996585.1. Taxonomy (GTDB): domain Bacteria; phylum Bacteroidota; class Bacteroidia; order Flavobacteriales_D; family Sanyastnellaceae; genus UBA8752. The sequence continues at coordinate 428 of CALKUW010000112.1, read as the reverse complement.
CGCAATTGGCACATGGAAATCAGAATCGCGGTTTCAACGCGCCCCCTCAACGGAGCCGCAAGGGGCAATATGCGACGAAATCACGTCCCGCCCCCCTGTCCGATGTACACTAGATATTGACCATCCACAACCACCTCATCGCCGATGACGAGTTTGCGGCGCCGGCGCGACTCCCCCTCGCCATTGACGGTCACACGCCCCTCATCGACCGTCCATTTGGCCTCACCCCCCGTGGCGCAGAGGCCCGTGGCCTTCAGCAATTGCAACAGGTCGATGTACGGCGTCCGGAGCGCGAATTCGATGCGTTCCACGGCTCAGAGCAGGTCGGGAAAGGACTGCGGATCCGCCTCGGCCACCATGGCATGGGCACGCTCCACGATGTCCTCCACGGAAGGCTTCGAGAAGTAATCGCCATCGCTGCCGTAAGC
>CALKUW010000111.1 GCA_937996585.1 uncultured Flavobacteriales bacterium | reverse complement strand
AGAGTGGATCCTGCGCCGTTGGGCGGGCACTTATTAACGTGCAACTGAAGCACCGGGGGCATAGATTCGCCCCATGGACAACACCAACCGCCAACTCAAACTCTTGGCCGTGGCCTCCGGCCTATTCGTGGCCCTGATCATAAGCTGGTCCTCATTGACCTACACCATCCAATCCGGCTATGCCGGCCTGATCTTCCGCACCTTCTCGGGCGGCATCAATCCGGCTGAAAGCCCGGTCGACCAGGGGTTCCACGTAAAGGCGCCCTGGGACCGCATCGTCGTCTACGAGGTGCGCCAGAAGGAAGTCCAGCAGAAACTCGACGTCCTCTCGTCCAACCTCCTGAAGATCCAACTCGACATGACCGTCTTCCACCAGCCCGTCTACGAAGCGCTGGGCGCGCTGGAGATCGAGCGGGGCCGGGGTTATGAGGAAGCGGTCATCGTTCCCGCCATGCGTTCCGTATCGCGTGAGGTCTTCGCGAAATATCTCCCCGAGGAAATCAACACCTCCAAACGGGAGGAGATCCAGGTGGAAATCCAGGACCGCCTGCGGGAAAAGCTCGCCTCCAACTTCATCCAGCTCAACGACGTGCTCATCCGCAACATCCGCCTGCCCCAGACGCTGGAGGAAGCCATCGAACGCAAGCTGCAACAGGAGCAGGAATCGCTGGAATACGAATTCCGGCTGGAAAAGGAAACCAAGGAAGCCGAGCGGAAGCGCATCGAGGCGGAGGGCATCCGGGACTTCCAGGAAATCGTCTCCGAGGGCATCTCCGATGAACTCCTGCGCTGGAAGGGCATCGAGGCGACCCAAAAGCTGGCCGAAAGCCCGAATTCCAAGGTCGTGGTGGTCGGCAGCGGGGACGACGGCCTGCCCATCATCCTCGGCAACAACTGAGGGCCGAGCCGTTCCGGGTTCCGAACCGCAACACCGGAACTTTCAAGCATGAAAAAGCCCCGCTCGATGGCGGGGCTTTTTCATTCGGGCTGTTTCCGGAATCAAGCTTCCGTCCAGGTACCCCGGTCCTTGGCCTTCTTGATGGCCCCCAACACGCCGAGGCGGTTGATGTTGCGGATGCCGGAAGCACTGACACGAAGGGTCATCCAACGGTCCTCCTCGGGGATGTAGAAACGCTTCTTGAAGAGGTTGGGGTAGAAACGGCGCTTGGTGCGGCGGTTCGAGTGGGAAACGTTGTTTCCGACCATGACCTTCTTTCCGGTAAGCTGGCAGATGCGGCTCATGATATTCCTGTTCCGAGGTTTTTGACGAAGCCCGAAATTTTCGGGAGTGCAAAGGTGCGGTTTTCAGAGTGAATCCGCAACCCCTCCGGCAGGTTTTGCAGGTTCCCCCGTGGATTGACCGACTTGAAGGGCCAATCTGCAGGCCGCACGGACCGACATCCCGAGGTTTCGCGTCCGGTCACGGCCAAAACGGTGCAGCACGCAGACCGTCCCCTCAGGCCCAGCACAGGCCATGTAGACCGTGCCGACCGGCTTGGCTTCGCTCCCCCCATCCGGACCGGCGATGCCCGTGATGGACAGCCCGAAATCCGCGCCCAAACGGTCGCGTACCCCTTCGGCCATCGCACGCGCCACGGGCTCTGAAACGGCCCCGTGATCAGCGAGCAGTACCGCATCCACCCCGAGTACTTCGGCCTTGACGGTGTTGGCATAGGATTGGACACCCCCCAGGAAATACCCGCTCGCTCCGGGCGCGGCCACCAAAGCGGCACCGAGGGCGCCACCCGTGCAGCTTTCCGCCACGGCCAGGGTCCAACCATGGGCCTTCCACACGGCAGCCAGCTCATCCTCCACCACCCTTCCGACGGGAGAAACGACCCATTCGGCCAACCGCTCCATCACTTCGGCATGGGCGGCATCCAACGCTCCAACGGCCTCCCCTTCAGCCGTCAATCGGATCCGCACACTGCCGGGGCTCGGCAGATAGGCGAGCTTGACCCCCCTGCCCTCAAGTTCATCCTCAAGTGAACCCAGGCGATTGGCCAATTGGCTTTCCCCGGTGCCCATGGTCAACATGGAACGGTGCGCGCGCTGTGGCAGACGCCCCTCGCCCGACAGGCGATCGCGCATGGCCGGCACGACGCCGTGCTCCATGATGTACTCCATTTCATAGGGAACACCGGGCATGGACACCGTCACCCCGCCGGGGCGCTCGAACCACATGCCGCTGGCCGTGCCAAGCGGATTGTCCAATGGTGTGCAGGCCTCCGGTAGCAGGGCTTGATCGCGGTTGACCTGCAGTACTTCCCGCCCGCGGCGTTCAAACCAAGCGACTATACGCGCCTCGATGTCGGGGTGCCGCACCAGTGAGGTGCCGAAGTGGCGGCACAACACGTGCTTGGTGATGTCATCGCGCGTGGGACCCAGCCCTCCCGTGAGGAGCACGAGTTCCGCCCTGGATTCGGCATCCCTCAAAGCCTCGGCAATGGCGGTTTCCTCATCGGAAACGGCCACGCAGCGGTTCACCCGCCAACCTTGTGCCTCCAAGAGACGGCCCATCCAGGCGGCATTGGTGTTGACCGTCTGTCCAATCAGCAGTTCGTCGCCAATGGACAGGATTTCCACCAATAGCCGCCCGGAAGCCATCGCCGATCAGCGGATGGAAAGGCGCTCGATGCTGCGCGCACCGGAGCCGCTCACCTCCACGGTGTAGA
>CALKUW010000110.1 GCA_937996585.1 uncultured Flavobacteriales bacterium | reverse complement strand
TGCGCCATTGCGTACTCCGAGCAGGACTTTTCGCCACCACGAGGAGGCACCCCACTCATAGTATCCATATAACAGAAGGCAGTCCGGGTTGCCTCTGAGCTCGTACTCGGCCGCTATCTCCAACACCCGGGGGATGGCCTTCCCTATGTTGTCGAGGTGCTCCTTCATTCCTGTAGGATGACCCGGTCGTTGATTCCTGCGATGCGGGAGCCTCCCTCCGTGAGGAGAGCGTCGCGGAATTCGACCTCATTCGTTGCATACATCCGGACCATCTCCACCTCGAGCGTCCAGTTGATGATGGTATTGGCCAACCCCGTCACTTGGAAGGTGAGCACCCCGCCCGAGATGGTCGCCGAGGGGTTACGGGTTCCCGGCGATCCCGACGTGAGCGTGGTCCCCGAGGTCTTGGAGAAGGTCACGGTCCCGGCGCGGCCATTGGCAAGGAAGCGCCACGTCTCGAAGCTCGAGTCGAACGCAGTCCCGGCCGTACCTCCGACAGTGGTGGTATTGACCCGCATGATGCCGGTCGCGATGGTATTCTCGTCCACTTGGATGTCCGTCCCCAGGGGCGCGGTGGCATCCGTTGCGGTGGCGTCTACCGTCTCTGCTGAAAGGCTGAACGTAGAGAAGATGGTCTCCGTCCCGCTCCCGCTGTCGGTGGTGACGACGTTCATCCCAAACGGGGACACCGGGCCGGGCGTATCGCCGTTGTTATTCGGGACGGGGTCTTGTGGGTCCGTCGGTGGGTATGGGGGCACCGGGTCCCCCTCATCAGAGTCGGGGTTCTGCCATCGGCAGACGCTGTTCTCCTCGTCGTAGTAATACCCATAAGCCTCACAGCACACCACGCCGGGATCGGTGGTGGTGGCTCCGCTGGCGTCCTCAAAGGTGACCGTCCCGTTCGCGTTGGATTGGATGGGCACCTGGTCACAGCCTCCGGTGTTCTCCCTTCCGAGATCGCGCAGGAATCGGCAGAGGGTGCTCTCCCCCGTCCCGATTTGGTAGCCCGATACTTCGGTGAGCTTGTACGCTGCCCCGAGGATGTGGACGCGGTTGTTGAACCTCAACGTCCGGATGTCGGAGGGGGTCAGGTACAGGTGGGCCTCATAGATGCGCGCGTCCGGGTTGTAGATGTCGGCCAGATAGGACGCCCAATAGGTCTTATGGTATCCTCCGATTCCGGGCGGGTTGCCATTTATGAGGGCGTGGTTCGCCTCATAGACGCGGTCGTTGTTATTCCAGAACAGGTGCCGGGAGTCATCCTCCGCGGGGGCGTCCTCATAGGGTGAGCAGAGCTGGTACTGCGTCAGCGCAGACCCTCCGATGTAGAGCGTCTCGATGGTATCCTGTAGCCCCGTCGCGTGGAAGAGTTTCGGGGGCTGGCTCTTCGGCTTTACGCCCACCCCGTCGAGCTCATAGGAGCGGTGGATGAGTACGTTCGACAGTTCCGTGACCGGGTCGCCCTGGAGGGTCGGAATCCGATACACGAAGAAGGGAGAGAAGACGGGCGCGTTCTTCAGTTCTCCGGTGGCGAACTCGTCGTCAATGTCTTGGGAGTATTGACCGAAGACGTGGCCCAGCCGCGACAGGGCGTCCACGTTGCCTACGTCCCCGCTCTCCTTGTCTCCGAGTGCGATGCGCGCAGACTTCAGGGAAGAGGTAGGGGATAGGGTCCGCTCCTTGTCGAGGTCCAGCTTGTCCGTCCAATAGGTGTCGGTACCGGCCGCTATCCAATCCGGGTACGGCTCGATGAGCAGCTTCTTGGGATCGTCCGGGGCTGCCTCGATGACCAGGTTGAATCGCTGGCAGAGGTCCGAGAAAAACTCCTTCTGCTTGATGCGTGGCATGGCCCGAGGGATGTCCACTATCCCGCCGGGGGCGAACGTGCAGATGAAATGCGAATACGCGAAGTCGTCGGCCTCGATGCCCTGTCCCAAGACGCGGATGGTAGTGCCGGAGACGAGCTGGGCGGAGTCGAAGTAGAACTCGACTTGTATGGCGTCGTTCTGCTGGCATGGGGCCGTGGCGGTGCATTGCACGGTCTGGTCGTCTTCGTCTGTCGTCAGCGTCAACGTAGTCGAGCCGATGCTCGTCGGCCCTCGCGAGATGCGTGCGATGATGTCCACGCTTTCCCCCGCTCCGGCCCCGATGAGTTGAAAGCGGACCTTCGCCTCGAAGTGGTGCGTCCCCACCGCTGCGCAGATGTAGGCGTTGGAGACGGTGTTGAAGTTGCTGTCCGTATCGAAGCCACCGTAGAGGGTGGTATTGTTGAAGGGGATCTTCGGCCAGGGGAGGTCGGTAGCGTCGAAGTCGTTGACCCCGATGGACAGCACTGCTTTGAATTGACCCACCGCCGTCACCGGGGCCCGCTCGGACTCGTTGGCGAGGGTCATGTAAATGCTCTTGAAGTAGGCCCCGTCGAGGAAGGTCGACTCGTAGTAGAACCCATTCGAGAGGATGATCCGCTCGACCACTTCATGGAGGCGGATGGCGGGCTTCAACATCTCCGGGAAGAGTCCCGTCTCCAGCGCACCGGAATCCATCAGGCCGTACCCGCTCTGCGCCACCAGGGGCTGCCCATCGGCGCGGAGGCCGTGGTCGGCAAGGGGGATGATGACCGTCCCGGCTTCGGTGTCTGTCGTGTTCTGGCAGATGTTGTTCGTCAGGTCTTGGGAGTCGATGACGTTCTGCCGGGTCTGCTGGTAGTTGTACCGGGTCATGTACGTCAACAGACTGATTTTGAAAGCCTGTCGGACGGTCTTGCTTCCCATCTCCGCAAACAGGTCCGCGGTATCGCCCAAGACGTTGACCTCGTACACTTGAGCCATCAGCCTAACGGCCCGGAGCTGCATGGCCCCGCGGATGACCTCCGTCCCGTCCTCATAGATTAGGACCTCCGTCTTCTGCGTCGGGTCAAAGTCCCCATCTGAGAGGGTGACCTCGTAGAAGTGCGCGAAAAAGACGTTGTTCGTGTTCGTGAACGGAAGCCGGAAGGTCTGCGAGTACGGCGCGTGGCGCTGCATCGTCTCCCCCGGTTTCGCTACGGCGAGATTCAGGGAGATAGACGGCGACCCTTCCAGCTCCAGGGTGGTCTGCGCGTTGTTGGCTTGGTCGAGGGCGACGAGGCGGATCACTTCAGGCGGGGTCGGTTGCTATAGCGCAGGGTGAACGAGTACGAGATGAGCTTGTCGTTGGCGGACGTCTTGAAGAGGTACTCCGAATCCGTCACGACCACCGGGATGAGGTCGGTACCTTCCACGAGGAAGACGGCCCGCGAGGTGGCGATGTCCCGCAGGTGGAGGTTATAGCCCTCGTCGATGTAGTCTGTCGAGACGCGGATCTGCTTCTCTGCCTTTACGCTGGTGGTCGTTACCCCGCGCTCCCATCCGAAGTACGTCCAATCGACCGAGGTGGTGACGCGGTCCCAGTTCCCGCGGGGGCGATTGTAGGACGTGCGCTCGATTCCGGTGAGGCTCTCCTCGGACTTCTGGTCGAAGTTGAAACAGTCCCACCCCCCGTGACGATTGAGGAACATGAGCTGCTTCCGCTCGTAGATGCTGCACCCCTCGTCGATGGTGAAGCGGTGGACCACCGACTCCTGGAACGTAGTGGAGACCGAAGTGGAGGACGACAGGTAGAGCTCGTAGTAGGCGAGGTCCGCGTCCGTGATGAGGGTCGTGAGGTTGGTATTCGAGGCTGCGGTGGCGTGCTCCTCGAGGTTGGCCGGACCCACCCCGATGTATTGGATGGCTTCCGCGTCGTTGTCGGGGGAGGTGTCCCCACCGACTGCGTCAATGTCGAGGGTGGCCGTGGCAATCGTTGTGCCGTCTGCCTCAAATCCTCGGATGACAACGTACTGAGCGGTGGACCCTTGCGCCCCGTATGCGAGGACGTAGGCTTGGTCTGTGCCGATGCGATGCTCTCGAACCTTACCCCATGCGGACCCGATGCGGGCGTCGACACCGAGATCGGGAGCGGAGGACAGGAAGTTGTCGGTGACCTCTGAGGGCTGGAAGCTACCATCCCCCCGGGCGTAGGCTTGCCCGTCGTTGATGAACTCGTCGCGGAAAGCGTAGAGCGTAGTGGATGCCTCGTCGAGAGTTTCGGAGGGTACCCCCGCGGCGGTGGTGGCCTTCTCATGGCCCAGCTCCAACTCGAACTGCCGCGCGGGGAGTCCGTCGTAGGAGTTGCATATGATAGAGGCGGGAGTAAACCCAGTACGGCCCAAGGTGAGGACGTTGGCGCTGGTTGAGTTCCCGTTGACCAGATTGGGCTCGAGGTAGTCGTCGAGGACGCGGGAGATGTCGAAGACGGCGACCTGATTCGAGGCGCTCAACATATGCGTCTTGAGCTTGGCCAGCTCGGTCCCGTCCCGATCCTTCACCACGAGGATGAAGCGGTACTTGTAATACGTCGCCACGACTGCCTCGGAGACCTGAATGATGAGCGGCTCCGCGGTGCTCTGGAAGTTGGACGTCGAGGGGATGAGTTCAAACTGTGCCGCCATCGAGGAGGGTCTTTATAGCGTTTCCGATGTCTTCGCCGACGGCCTTCTCCAGCTTCGCGTTGTGCTTCTTGAGGGTCCGGTCGTAGGCGTTCGTGAAGAAATAGGACGGCCGGATTCCGGTTTGATAGATGGA
>CALKUW010000109.1 GCA_937996585.1 uncultured Flavobacteriales bacterium | reverse complement strand
TCGAAAAACTGGTGGGGACAGCCGAAGCAGGTGGACAGCTCTGGCATCGGATAAAACACACAGTCATAGAGGAGCCAATTGCAATCTTCCTTCTGGCAGGACGCCAACATGCCGACAATGGCCAGCAGCAACACCGGGATGCGCAAGCCCTTCAAAATACGTCGAATCTTCATCTCCTGCCACCAAGTTAAACAAGCACGAAACATGGCCATGCCACCGGTCACCCCATCCGCGGACCAGCACTGCTACCTTTCGCGCGATGAAGAAAGCCATCCTGGGCACGCACGCCATGCTGCTCGCGCTTATGGGCACAGCGCAAATCGGACAAACCGAATGGTCGCTGGTGGACCCCGACCGCAACGACCGCAACGTTCCTTGCGCCGTCTGGTATCCAGCCCCCCTTGAAGACACCTACCCCGCTCTGGTGCTCGCCCACGGGTTCGTCATGGGTCCCTACGACTACGAGGGACTCGCTGGAGCCCTCGCCGCGCAAGGGTACGTGGTCATCACCCTGGGTACGGAATTGGGCCTCGCGCCCGACCACGCCGACTTCGGGCTCGACCTCGCCTTCGTGGCGCACACCGTGCAGGCCAACACCACCGGGGACATTCTGGACGGCGCCTTCAACGGGCGTATCGCCATTGCAGGGCACAGCATGGGCGGCGGCGCATCCTGGCTGGCCGCCTCGGCTGACCCTCCGGTTGACGCCTTCCTCGTCTTCGCCCCTGCCGAGACCTCTCCTTCCGCCATCGCGGCAGGGACCACCATCACAGCGCCCGCCATGGTCGTTTCCGGCACGGAGGACGCCGTGACACCACCCGCGACACAGCATTGGCCCATCCACGACGCGGCTGTCAACTCGGCCTGCCGGGCCTTCGTCTCCCTTCAGGACGGTGGGCACTGCGGCTTTGCCGATCCCGGTACGCTCTGCGACATCGGCGAATTCGGCTTCCAGGGTTTATCCCCGGACGCGCAACTCGCCGCGGCGGTGGACGTGAGTGTGGCGTGGCTGGATGCCTTTCTGAAGGACGACCCCAACGCCTTGGGCCTTCTGGAAGGCATCGCGGAAACCTCGCCCGTCATCAATCTCGAACTCAGCTGCCCACTCGGCGTCACCGAAGCCGCCCCCTTCCAATCCGCGCTAACGGCGGTTCGAGACGCCTCCCGGCTGACCATTGGCCATTCCCATCCATACGCCCTCGAGGTCACGTTGTGGAGCATAACAGGTCAATGCATCGCGCAACATTCCATCCCACCCGGCGAATTGTGGGACCCCTGTCTGCCCCCCGGCCTGTACCTGGCCACCAGCGGCCAGACGGCCCCACTCCGGTTTACTGCCCCCTGACCCCGCACATCGCCGACACCATGGCTGCCGACGCTACGGAACTGACCTTCATCCCTTACGACCCGAAGTACCGCGGGGCGTTCTATGACCTGAACAAGGCGTGGCTGGAGGCTTATTTCCTCCTCGAACCCTACGACATCCAGGTCCTCTCGGATCCGGAAACGATGGTGCTCGCGCCCGGCGGGGAGGTCCATTTCGGGCTGCTGGATGGAGAAGCCATCGCCACGTTTGCCCTGACACCCCGCGCCGAAGGGACCCTCGAGCTCAACAAGATGGCGGTGCAGGAGTCACACCTGTCGCGCGGCTACGGCCACCAGATGATGGAGTACCTCATCGGCCTCTGCCGCCAGCGGGGCGTGCACACGCTCGAACTGTATTCGCACACCACGCTGGTCAGCGCCATCCACCTCTACCGCAAATTCGGATTCGAGGTCATCACCCTCCCCGACGACTGTGTCTACGACCGCGCTGACATCCGGATGGCCTTGGCCCTCTGACCAATAGACCCCTGCGGAGTGATCGTAACCCTTGCTGTGCGATCGACGTATACTCCCCTTCACATAAACCCGAGCACCTCGATTCCTGAGCACAGAAGTGCGCTCCTCCACCCATTTTCCTCCACATGATGACCCTCAATCGCACAGCCTTCCTTCTGACCATCATCTCGTTGACTTGCATCGCCTGCAACAAGGATGAAACCCCATCGGGCGCTGAAGAAGGCCAACGCATGGTCCTCATCGGCAACAGCTTTTTTCGGCCTTACGCGGACAATTTGGATGTGGTGGCCGCGGATGCAGGTTACGCTGACCACAACAGCACCACGGTTTTTCGGGGCGGTGACAATGGAAGGGCGAGCAATTTCTGGGATGACTCCACATCACAAGAGACCCTGGACATCAAGGCCGCTCTTGATGCAGGTGGTGTCGAACTGTTCGCCATGACAGCCGACGGTGACACCGCGGATCCGACCCGGGGCTACGAGGCCTGGATCCAATACGCCCTGCAGAACAACCCCGACATCGAGATTGGCATCTCCTTGCCCATCATCGACTTTCCCGCAGATTGGAACGCGCGGGCTCAAGCGCTGGGGTTCAACGACATCCATGACCTCTACCCGTTCGTGGTTGACGAGCTGTGGCACACGAACGTGATTAACAGCTTGCGCGCCACGTTTCCCGACGTCAACATTTTTTCCATTCCAACGGGTTGGGCGGGCATCAAGCTGGCCCAAATGCAACAAGACGGCCTGCTGGATGACGACATCGATCTGCTCGGTGCCAAACCCACGTCCATTTTCACCGACGCCAAGGGCCATCAGGGCCAAATCGTCATTGAAGCGGGAACGCTGGTTTGGCTGGCCAGCATCTATGGTGATGATTTGAGCTTGAACACCTACGACACCGGTTTTGAAACGGACCTGCACAGCGTCGCCATGGACATCATGAACAGCCACCCCGCGGCATACAAGCGGTAACACTCAACACCACCTTCCAGGTGGACATCGAATAGGGCCCTTCGCACATCCTCTTTGGCTTTGGGTTAAACCCTCCGGCTTGTCGCCCGTTTCTGGACCACGCACAGACAAGCAACATGAGAGGAAAAAGCCTCACGGCGGCCATCACCATCTTGGCCCTTGCCCTGAACGCCAAATCACAAGACACGCTGGTGTCGGCATTCTTTGGACTGGACAATGCACTGCCCGGTCTGATGTGCAATCAACCGGGAAGCCTGCTGGATGGCATGCCTGTGAATTTCAGGTTCCCATTGGACCCTTCCAG
>CALKUW010000108.1 GCA_937996585.1 uncultured Flavobacteriales bacterium | reverse complement strand
CCAACGCCTGCGTGCTCCACTACATCGAGAACAGCGCGGTCTGCAAAGACGGCGATGTGCTGCTGATGGACGTGGGCGCCGAGTACGGCAACTACGCGAGCGACATGACCCGGTGCCTGCCGGTGTCCGGCCGCTTCACCGACCGCCAGCGCAAGGTGTACGACGCCGTCCTCAGCGTGATGCGCGATGCCACCAAGCTGCTGCGCCCCGGCGTCAGCCTTCACGATTACCACAAGCAGGTGGGCGAGCTCATGACCGAGCAGCTCCTCGGGCTGGGCCTCATCGACAAGCACGACGTCGCCAAGCAGAACCCCGCCTGGCCCGCCTACAAGAAGTACTTCATGCACGGCACCTCCCACTTCATCGGACTGGACGTCCACGATGTGGGCCTGTGGCACGAGCCCATCCGCGCCGGCCACGTCTTCACCGTCGAGCCGGGCATCTACATCCTGGAGGAGGGTCTCGGCATCCGGCTCGAGAACGACATCGTCGTGACCGAGGACGGATTCGACGACCTGATGGGCGACATCCCGCTGGATGCCGAGGCCATCGAGGACGCCATGAATTCCTGAGCCATGACCGAGGGAACCGACAGCGTCATGCTCGGGCTGCAGCTCCCCACGGATCCCCGTTGGGTGAAACTCGTCGAGTCCAACATCCCGGAGGTCCTCACCGACCACGCGTGGTGCGAGCAGAAGGCCGCGTCCAACGCCATTTCCACCATCGTCCGCTATCCGGAACTGACCGATCTGGTCGAGGAGTTGACCCGAATCGCCATGGAGGAGATGGAGCACTTCGGGATGGTGGTCGAGAAGATCAAGGCGCGCGGATGGGTGCTCGGCAAGGAGCGGAAGGACCCCTACATCCACGACCTCGCCGCCTTCATCAAGAAGGGCGGAAGCCGGGAGGAGCAGCTCGTCGACCGGCTGCTGCTGGCCGCGATGATCGAAGCCCGCAGCTGCGAGCGCTTCCGCATGCTGTCCGAGCGCATCGCCGATGACGACCTCAAGACCTTCTACCACGAGCTGATGGTCAGTGAGGCCCAGCACTACACGACCTTCATCGGCTTCGCCCGCCAGTACGGTGGGCGCGTTGATGTGGATGCCCGTTGGAAGCAGTTCCTCGCCCACGAGGCCGAGGTCATCCAGCGCTACGGCAAGAAAGAAACCATGCACGGCTGAGCCCGCCTGCGTCCCCAACGATTGACCCCCGCCCCATGAGCAACGCCCCCAAGCCCGTCGGCCTCTATCCCCTGACCCGCCGCGTCGGCGACCTCCTCTTCCTGAGCGGCGTCGGACCGCGCATCCCCGGCAGCGGGGCCCACGATGAAGGCGTGCCCGGACTGAAGCAGGACCACAACGGCAACTTCACCGAATTCGATTTCGAGGCCCAGGCGCGCGGCGTCCTGGCCAACGTGAAGGCCATCCTCGAAGCCGAGGGCGCGAAGTGGGAAGACCTGGTGGACATCACCGTCTTCCTGACCGACATGCAGCGCGACTTCGGCACGTGGAACCGGGTATACCGCGAGCACTTCGAGCACGTGGACCCCGCCCGCCGGCCCTGCCGGACAACCATGGAAATCGGGGCCCTGCCCACGCCGATCGCCGTCGAGCTCAAGTGCATCGCGCACCTGGGACAGGACTGAACACTTCCCGGCACGGTCCTTGCGTTACTGGGGCATGATGCGGTGTCTCACCCCTTTGCTGTTGATGCTTCCGGCCATCGGCCTCTCCCAACCAGGGGACAGCCTAATGGTCATGGAACCGTCGGAACCCATGGAGCTGCGGGTACTGCAACATGGCATGCCGTTCGGCGGGGAGCACCTCACCTACAATGTCCGGTATGGGTTCATCTCGGCAGGGGAAGCGGAGTTGAAAGTGACGGAGGGTCCGGAATACCAAGGGCGTCCGACCTGGCGGGTGGTTGGATCCGGGCGCAGCACGGGCGCCTTCGATTGGGTGTTCAAGGTTCGCGACCACTACGAAACCCACCTGGACATTGCCGGTCTTTTTCCCCACCGCTTCATCCGCAGCGTGAGGGAGGGGGGATACCGTCTCGAGCGGGAGATTGAATTCGACCCCACCGACCGTACGGCCTCGGTGCATCAGGACGACCGGACGAAAGAGCACAAGCTCCCCGCCTATTGTCAGGACCTCGTCTCTTCCTTCTACTATGCCCGCAGCCTGCCCATCGACCGGATGTCCGAAGGCGACCTCATCGAAATCCCCACCCTGGTGGACGGCAAGGTGCATCCCATCCGGGCGCGCCTTATGGGAAGGGAAACCGTCGACGTGCCCTCGGGTACCTACGACTGCTGGCGGTTCTCCCCCGTGGTGCAGGAAGGGCGCATCTGGAAAAGCGACGACGACCTGACCGTCTTTGTCAGTGCCGATGCCCGGCGCATCCCGGTGCTGGTGAAATCCGACCTCGTGGTGGGATCGGTCCGGTTGGAACTGATCCGGGACGACAGTGCCCCGCCTGTGGAGGGAACCGCTGCATACCCGCCGTAAATTGCGCCCATGGCCGACGCGAACACCTTCGACCCCGGCGTGCTGGAGCGGCTGGACAAGCTCCGGGACAAGTACGCCGCCATGGGCCAGGACCTCAACTCCTACCTCGACGGCCTGCTGCATGCGGATTTCCCCACCTACTGGGACTACATCCACTTGGATACCCTGCTGAGCCTGCAGACACCGGCCACGCCGTTTCCCGATGAGGAAATCTTCATCGCCTACCATCAGATCACGGAACTCTACTTCAAGCTGTCCCTGCACGAACTGAGGCAGATCCACGAGGCGGCCAACGTCACGGGTGCTGAGATGCTGGAACGCGTCACCCGCATCAACCGGTATTTCGAAAACCTCGTCTCGAGTTTCGATGTGATGGTCCAGGGCCTTGACCGGGGCCAATTCCTGAAATTCCGCATGTCGCTGTTGCCCTCCAGTGGCTTCCAAAGTGTGCAATACCGCCTGATTGAGCTGGGCTGTACGTCCATGGACAGGCTCGTTCACCAGGAACTTCGGGGCCAGTATGCGGAACATGGCTTTGATGAGATCGATGGCATGTTCGACATGCTCTACTGGAGGAAAGGGGCGACGGAACTGGCGTCCGGGGAGCCCACCCTCACGTTGAAGCAGTTCGAGGCCAAGTACCGGGGAACCATCGTGGATTTCGCCGAGAACCGGTTCTACACGAACCTCCGCCGCAAATGGCAAGGGCTGGACGCGGCAGAGCAGACGGACGCGCTCAGGGACGCCTTGCGCAGCCTGGATGAATTGGTCAATGTCCATTGGCCCCTGTCACACTACCGCAGCGCGGTGCGCCACCTTCAGAAGGATCCGGTCGACATTGCCGCGACCGGCGGCACGAACTGGCAACAGTATCTCCCGCCCCGATTCCAGACGCTCATTTTCTTCCCGGAACTCTGGAGTGAGGCGGAGCGCGCCGACTGGGGCAAGCAGTGGGTCCTGACCCACATCGCCCACAAATAATGCCGCAACGTCCGGCCATTTTCGGACCGTTAAAACCAGTGGTAGGCAAAACTTTTTCGTTTCATGCCCGTTCGAGGAAGAAGCAAAGGGAACTTTCCTCTGATAGATGAGCATGCGGTCGATTCACCTCCCCTGGGCCATTGGTTTGGTTCTGTTCACCCTACTCACGGGGTGTACCGGGGATGTCAAGGAATCCGCATCCATCCAGGCACAGGGCCGTCTGGGTTTCGCACCCCTCGAAGACGATAAGCCCGAGCTCGATGCACATCAGCAACAGGCCCAGCGGTTCGGGTTCAATCCGAGCGCGAACCTCAAAGTGGAATCCGGTGAGGTAGGAAAGGGACAGAGCCTCTCCCACATCCTTTCTCCCCGGGGTGTCAGCACGCAGACGCTACACCACATTGCGACGGAGGAGCGGGAACTGTTCGATGTGAGACGCATGCGCGCCGGCAAGGAGTGGCACCTGTTCAGGTCCGCTGATGACGACCTGCCCAAGCATTTCGCCTATGCCATTTCCGACAGGGAATACGTGGTGTTCAACCTCGGTGACCAAGGCGGCGGGTGGGCCGGAGCGTTCCCATCGGAAACGCGACGCGAATACGCCGAAGGCGCCATTGAGGGCAGCCTCTACCTCGCCCTCGAACGGGCAGGACATTCCCCGAACCTTGCCCTGGCCATGTCCCAGGTTTACGCGTGGACCATCGACTTCAGCCGAATCCAGGCCGGCGACAACTTCCGGATCCTCTACGAACGCGATTGGATCGACGACAACCCTGTGGGCATGCCCCGCATCCTGGCTGCAGAATTCGTCCACCGCGGCCGCAACTTTCCGGCTTTCCTCTTCGATCAAGGGGAGGGACCCGATCATTTCGACGAAACCGGGGCCAGCCTCCGCAAGGCCTTTCTCAAGGCGCCGGTCGAGTTCAGTCGGATCTCGAGCCGATTCAACAAGAAGCGTTTCCACCCCGTACTGAAGAAGGTGAAGGCCCACCTTGGAACGGACTATGCCGCCCCACATGGCACGCCCATCATCGCTGTGGGTGACGGCATCGTCACGAAGGCGAGCTATACGAAGGGCAACGGCAAGTATGTCAAGATCAGGCACAACGGAACCTACACCACGCAATACCTCCACATGAGCCGGCGCAACGTCAAGGAGGGCCAAGCCGTCCGGCAGGGCGACGTCATCGGTTACGTTGGCAGTACGGGGCTGGCTACGGGACCCCACGTGTGTTTCAGGTTCTGGAAGAACGACCAGCAGGTGGACCACCTCCGTGAGGAGTTTCCACCTTCGACCCCCATCAAGGAGGAGGAGAAGGCCCGCTATGCGGATGCCGTGGCAACCTGGCTCAACGAGATGGCCCAGCGCAGCTCCGGCAGCACACCCCAGCTCGCGTTCGACACGCCCTGATCAGTGGCGTGCCGCGGCGGCCTCGAGCAGGCCCACACCCAATCCGTCCGTCAGGGGTGACCCTCCAAGCGACCGTTCCGGGTGATACTGAACCCCCACGAGGTACGATGCGGATGCGGTATCCGACCAACGGATGCCCTCGATCAAACCGTCAGGAGCCTCGGCCCAAGCGATAAAGCCGGGGGCCAGCATGCCAATGCCTTGGTGGTGGTGACTGACCACGGAAGCGGTCTCTCTGGCGAGCCAGTGTCCCGACCCATAGGACCAGGGCGCTGTCACGACTACAGGGTGCAAGGTGTCGCGTGTGTCGCCGGGCGCGCCTCCCCTGTGGCCCTCGAAACCATCGTCCGGCAGGTGCGGCCGCAGGGTCCCGCCGCCATGGACGTTCATAACCTGAAGGCCCCGGCATACTCCTAGACAAGGTGTACCCGTCGTCTTCACTACGTCGAGCAAAAGATGCTCTACCCGGTCTCTTTCCTCGTCGATTCGGCCACACCGAACCGTATCGTCGGGCTGGCCATAACG
>CALKUW010000107.1 GCA_937996585.1 uncultured Flavobacteriales bacterium | reverse complement strand
GGCAGGGGCCGTTGTGCAGGCGGCGGAATTCGCGCTCGTGGCCGAGACGGGACCTGAATTCGTCACCGGAAGCACCCGGCTCAAAGCCGGCACCGCCCAGAAGCTCATCCTCAACCAGCTCTCCACCGGCATCATGATCGGCAGCGGTCACGTCCGGGGCAACCGTATGGTGGACATGCAGCTCGCCAACGCCAAGCTCGTGGAGCGCGGCACCCGCATGGTGGCCGAGGCGTTGGACCTGCCGATGGACCGCGCCCGGCAACTGCTGACCGAAGCCGGCTCCGTGAGGAAGGCCATCGATACCTTTGCGCCCCCCGACGCGGGATAGGCATGCACGACATCGAACCCTTCTACAACTGGCGCAACTTCTACGTCGCGAGTGACGATGAGCGTTCGCCGTTCCACGAGCGGGTCTACAGCGAAACCCACTTCACGGAGCGGATCTACAACCACTTCATCCATCCGCAGTGGGACAACATCGGGAGCACGACCCTCTTCACCAAGATCCTCTTCGTGGACTACGAGGAGCGGTTCGCCATCCTCGAATTCATCGGGGAGTGGAACGATACGCTCTTCAACGATGTCATGACCCTGAAACGCAACGTCATCGAGCCCCTGCAGCACGAAGGCATCGAGCGCTTCATCCTCATCGGGGAGAACGTCCTCAACTTCCACGCGGACGACGACTGCTACTACGAGGAGTGGTTCGACGAGGTCACGGAGACGGACGGGTGGATTGCCCTGCTCAACTTCCGCCAGCACGTGGTCGATGAACTGGTCGCCGCCGACCTCGACCAGTACTTCGTGCTAGGTGGGGAATTACAGGAAATGGGGTGGCGCACCTTCAGCCCGCCCCAGCTCTATCGGCGCATCGACGATTGCGTCATGCACCGCATCGGCCAGACCGGCTGATCGTTTTTCCGGCTGATTTTGGTCAACCCGCCACGCGGGACATCACGTACAGCATCTCCCGCGCGATCTGGGCACACCGTTCATCGTAGGTATCCCGCTCCTCAGGTGAACCATCGCCCGCCTTGGGGTCCTCGTAAGGGGTGGAAAAGCGCGCCGCGGAACCGTACACGACGGGGCAGCCTCGGTCGGCCTGCGCACAGGTCATGACGGCGGCGAAGCCGGAGGTGGGGTTGGCTGATGCGTCGTCGTATTTCTTGGAGAAGCATACCATGGGCGCGCGGTCGGCAGCGTAGTGCACGGCATAGTGCGGATTGTCGCTGATGGCCGCCGGGTGGATGTCAAGGCCGGCGCGCCTCAGGGCCCCCACGGCGCGTTCATTGAAAGCCGTGGCTTCCGTACCCCCGCTGTAGGTCTGGACAAGGGAATCGATGCCGAAATGGTGCGCGCCCACCTGGGCCCACACCTGTCCGAAGTGGCTGCGCCGGCTATTGTGGGTGCAGATGAAGTTGAGCCGGGCCACTCCCGTATCGCGCGCGGTGCTCACGAATGCAGCGAGCGCCTCCAGCTCCACCTTCCGGTCGGCCGGAATGGCATCGAACTCGGCTGTGCGGTCATCGACATAGCGGGACAACGGTGCCCACGGATCTGAGTTGGCGGGGTTTTCCATGGCATCGGAATCCTGTGTACCACAGCCGACAAACATCGTGGCGGCGACGGCCAGCGGGAACAGGTAGAGGTTGTTCATGCCGCAAAATTACCGCTGGCCCACGCCCTCCCCATTGTCTTACCGTTATGGTTGTGCGCCCCGTAATTTCGGGCCATGCCCGGCGCGCAAGACAAGGATGGCAAGACCGCTGAGGGAGCGGGACATGAAGATACCCTTCAACCCGAGCGCACGGCGGATGGGTCGTGGACCCTTCAGTCGACGCGCTTCCGGCAGGCCTACCACAGCCGGCATGGTGCCCTCACGGAATCGATGCACGTCTTCATCGGGGCCGGCTTCCTGCACCGCGCCGCGGGATCCGACCATCCCGGAGCATTGCGTGTGCTCGAATTGGGACTCGGCACCGGACTGAACGCCCTCCTCACCCTGCGCGCCTGGCGCGAAATGCCGGCATCCCGGCGCCCCGATATCGAATACACCGCGCTCGAACCCCATCCGATTCCCCCTTCCACCCTCGCCGCCCTGAACACGGCCGGAGATGCCTCGGTCCCACCGGAAGATGCCGCCGCCATCCATGCCCGCCAGGGCGAACCGCGGCACGACGTCGATTGGGGACCGGGCGGGCGGTTCACCCGTTGGGGCATGGACTGGCAGACGTTTGCCGGCCGGGACCACAAGGCGTTCGACCTGATCTACTTCGACGCCTTCGCTCCGGACAGCCAACCCGAACTCTGGACGGAGGCGCGCTTTGCGGAGGCCTTCCGGCTGCTCGCCCCGCGCGGTGTCCTGGTCACCTATTGCGCCAAGGGCGCCGTCCGCAGGGCCATGGAAGCACAAGGCTTCTCGGTTGAGAAACTGCCCGGCCCTCCTGGCAAGCGGGAGATGCTCCGGGCCACCCGACCGGTGCCGGATGAGGTTCTGCCCAAGCGCTTCAATGTCCGCGTGTATTTCCTGCTCATTGCCGGTGCTTCGGACGGCACTTTGGCTCGGGGCGCAGCGGGATTCGGCCCCGAGGACGAAGTGCTGGTGAGCGACGAGGTGATCGCCGGCAGGAACTGCACGAAATGGCCGGGTGGCGGCCTGGAGTTTGGCGAAGGTCCGCGGGAATGTGCCCTGCGGGAAGCCCGTGAGGAATTGGGCCAGGACATCTTGCTCGGTCCGCTCGTGCACGCCACCGGGGCCTTCGTCCGCTCGGCCTGGCGGCCGGAGGAGCAAGTGCTCTGCCACTACTATCTCGCGCGACTGGACGAACCGCCAGGGTTTCCCATCACGGAGGAGCCGTTTTCAGCGGATGCCCCCGCTGCCCAGACTTTTCGATGGGTGCGCATCAAGGACTTCGATGGCAGCGCGCTCACCTTCGCGACGGACCGGGAAGCCTGGGCGACGGTTCGAGGGCCCCGT
>CALKUW010000106.1 GCA_937996585.1 uncultured Flavobacteriales bacterium | reverse complement strand
CGCAGGCGGAAGGTGATGCCCTTGCGGTTGTCGAGGACGTAGCTCGCATTGAGGACATGGGTCCGGGAGTAGTTGTTGCGCTTGGCCCACAGGCTCCGCACTTCGTCCAGCTGGGTTCCGTCCGGCAGGCTGTCCAGCAAGGTCGACCACCCGCGCTCATTGAACTTGTCCTGGTGGCTGTATACGTGGCTGATGCGGAAGTGGTCGTTGGGGCGCCAGATGGGCTCCAGTCGGAAGTTGCGCTCCTTCCAATCCGGGTAGAGTTGTCCCCCGGCATTCCATGTGCCGATGTCGATGGCGAATTCCCGGCGGTAGTCCGTGCTCATGAAGGCATCCCATGACCACCACTTCGGTACCTGCCAGAACCTGCCCTCCAACCGGGGGGCGAAATAGTCCCGCCCGTCATAGGGCATCGCCGTAGCGCCGAATTTGATGAAGTCGAAGCTGGCCAGGAACAGCCGCCACTCCAGATCATAGGTCTGGCTCACGAAGGAGCGGGGCGTGTGGAGCATTTCCCGGTTCACTTCCAATTCCCACGACATGCGGTTGAACCCGAGGCCCATCACTTCGAAGGGGGACTGGATGCGGTATTCGATGTTGGCGTATTCCGCGACGGCATTGGGGGCCTGCAGGAATCCGACGGCATTGGGGTCGTATTCCGGGGTCTCGACATAATGCCCCACCGTCCATTGCAGTCGCCCCTTCAGTCTGCTCACCTCCATGCCCCACGTGTGCCCTTCGCCGGCGCCGTCGATGGATTCGGAATTCCGGTTCAGTCCACCCTGCCCTTTGAGCGACCAGCGCTGCAGGGAATCCCTGACCTGGAAGGCCGCACTCCCGACCCAATCGTCTGCGCGCCCATCACCCCGCAGGACCTGTCCACTCTGGACGGACACGTAACCGTTGTTGGGCAGGTTCTGGTCGACCACCGCCACGGAGAAGTCGGTCAGGGAGCCATTTCCGTCCCGCGAGACGGCATTGAGCAAGCCCAGTCCGGTTCCACCCTGTGTGCGGCCCGTGACCTTGGAGGCATTGATGAGCTGCTCCCGGTCGCCGACCCGTCGGCTATAGAAGGTGCCGGTCTTGTTGAACAGCTCGGTGCCCTCGGTGAAGAATTGGCGGTTCTCGTTGAACCGGACCTCGTAGGGACTGAGGTTGAGCACGAGGTTGTCTGCGACAACCTGACCGAAATCCGGCACCAGCGTCATGTCAAACGTGAAGGCGTCGCCGATGCCCACCTTCATGTCGAGGCCTCCGTTCAGGCGGGTGACCGACTCGGATCCCTCGGTGTCGAGGTAGGCGCTGGCATAGGGGTAAAGGCTGAACCGGGGAGGCGGCGTGATGCCCTGTATGCCCGTCAGAAGTCCGCCTTGGTTCATGAGCCCTTCCTGGTTGGGGTCCATGGCCCGCCAGACGTAATCGGACCGGTAGCGGCGGATGTACCGGTAGAAGTTCATGCCCCAATTCTGCGGGGCGTCGCCGGAGTCATTGAAGCGGAAGACAGACCAGGGCAAGGCGAATTCTGCTGTCCATCCGTCTTCATCGATGCGGCATTCAGCTTGCCAGACGGCATTCCAGCTGCCATCAGCATCGTCGATGGACAGCAGTTCATCGGATTGCACGCCATCGGGTGTGACGGAGAAACGGACGCCGTTCACACCGTCGTCGAAGCAATTGAACCAGATGCCGAAGACATCGGTATTGCCACCGCCGTCGCGTTGGATCAGCTGGTGCAGGATGCTGTCAGGGGCGGTGTCCCACATGCGGGCACCGATGTACAGGGCCCGGTCATCGAAGGCGAACCGGACTTCGGTCTGCTGTTTGGGTTCCGCAAAAGGGTTGGGCTTGAATTCCCGCAGCTCGGTCTCGGGCAGGGCTTCGAGCCAGGCGGCATCGCTGAGGTCGCCATCCACCATGATGGACTGTTCAGGCACGCGGACGGCCACCGCCTCCGGCTTTCGCGGCAGGTCCGCCGGCCATTCCTGTGCGGTACCGAGGGCGACCATCGCCATGAATAAGGCGACAAAGGACCACCTGACCCCAAATGAAAATGACCGATCCCCGTTCATTGCGACGGCAAAAGTACAGCCGGGGGTCAGGGATGTTCTGTCAGGGTCATTTGTAGACACCCTGCTCGTCCAGCGCCTTCCGGTAACGACGCGCGTTGCGTTCGTGCTCGCGGTTGGTCTTCGCGAAGGCGTGGTATCCGCTGAAATCCTCCTTCGCGCACATGAACAAGTAGTCGTGCTGTTCCGCGCTTAGGACCGCTTCGAGGTAACGCGCTTCCGGGAAATTGATGGGGCCGGGGGGCAGCCCCTCGTACTTGTAAGTGTTGTAGGGACTGTCCGTCTTGCGGTGCACATTGAGCACCCGCCGAATGGAGAAGTCGCCCAAGGCGTAGATGAGGGTGGGGTCGGCCTGCAGTCGCATGCCCTTTTCGAGCCGGTTCAGATAAAGCCCTGCCACCGTCGGGGCCTCATCCATGCGTGACGTCTCGGATTTGACGATGGATGCCAGGATGCCGACCTCTTCGGGGGTCAGGCCCAGTGCCTCGGCACGCGCCCGGCGCTCGAGCGACCACCAGATGCGCCACTCGCGGGCCATGCGCTCCACAAAGTCCTTCGCTGACAGGTCATACCACACCTCGTAGGTGTTCGGGATGAACCGCGTGCGGAATCGGTCCACGTCCGTTCCGTGCCGCGCGGCGGTGAGCGGGTCGGTCATGGCGGACAGCAGCTGCTCTTCGTCGAACCCCATCTGCTGGGCCACCCTTTCCGCCAGGTCCTCCGGCAGTCGGTGCGCATTGAACCGGACCCGCACGGCTTCCCGGGAGCCCGAGCGCAACAGGCGCGCAAGGGTGCGGTTGTCGAGTCCTTCGGGGATGACATAGCGCCCGGCACGTAGGCCGTCATCCTCATTCCAACCGCGCCAGTCGAGGTAACGCCGGAAGGAGGCGGTGTCGCGGATGCGGTTTTCTTCGTAGAGCCTCGTGATCGCGCTGTCCAGGGAGAGTCCGGTGTCGAGCACGAACCGGCCGTCGCGGGAGAGCGAGTTGGGGCGCAGTGCCGTCTGCCATGCGAACGTGGCGGCGAGGACCCCGAGCACCGCTATGGCGCCGAGCAGCCCGAGGGCCTTCTTGCTTTCCCTGCTCATGTCGGATCGGAATTCAGGATCAATTGGAAGGTGGCGGCATCGCGCCAGCCGTCTCCAGTTCGCGTCCAGTCCTTCAGGCGCCCGACCTCCTCAAAGCCCGCGGCGGCGAAAAGTTTCATGCTCGGCTCATTGTCCGCGTGGACCTGGGCGTGCAGCCCCTTGAGCAGCAGAACTTCCCTTGCATGCCGCACCGCGATGTCCAGCGCGCGTCCGGCCGTGCCTTTGCCTCGGTGGGCGGCATCCACCAGGATGCCGATGCCGGACCGTTGGTGCATGGCCGAAAATTCATACAGGTCAATGGCACCTACAGCCTTGCCCATTTCCTCGATCACCCAACGCAATTGACCCGCCGAATGCACGTCCTGGTGTCCATTGCATAGGGCCGTAAGGGTGGCGCGAGAGTAGGGTACGGTTGTCCCGCTGACATTCCAGTGCGCCGGGTCGTTCTCCCACCGCATCATCCACTCGACATCCGAAGGTTCGAGCGTCCGAAGCCGGGTGGGACCGTTCCGCAGCAGGTCGTGGGACGTTGACATGGCGGGTGAAAATACTGGGACAAACCCGAAGGCCCGCATCGGGGGCCGTCCGGACCGGTCGTATTTTCGCGTCATGCGCCCTTTCAAGACGTCTGTACGCCTGTTGATTGTCGTGTTGATCGCGACCATGGCAGGTGGTTGTACGATAAACAGGAACATCATGTTCCGTACTCCGGCAGATTTTGCATTCGATCCGTTCAATCCGAT
>CALKUW010000105.1 GCA_937996585.1 uncultured Flavobacteriales bacterium | reverse complement strand
ACTCATGAACCCCAAACCGAAGACCTTCCGTCAATCCATCATCTTGAAGCCATGAACATGATGATGATTTTCGCCGTGATGGCGATCGCCTTGCCCATTCTGGTTTTCATCAACCGCCGCAAGCGGAAGTGACCCTCAGTTCACCGAGTAGATCCACATCGGGGGGAGGTTGGCCCAGACCCGGCGGACCAGACTCATGTTAAACTGGCGGTAGTACCATTTCATGATGGGCGGCATATAGGTGAACCAGCGATAGGTCGTGCCCTGGTCCGTTCGACCCTGAAGCACCTGCCACAACGATGTCCGGATGTCCGGGGGCAATGTGAAGGGGAGGCCGGAGACGATCAGGTCTACCTTGGGCCATCCGCGTGCGTTGACGAGGTCGTCGAGCTCATGAGCGCTGGCCTGCACGATCTCGAACCGGTCGCCGTATTGCTCTTGCAGCCTCTGGACATATCCCGGATCCAGTTCAATGACAAGGACTTTGCAGTCTTCGGGCAAGCGCTCATGAAGCTCGCGGGTGAAGCTGCCGGTACCCGGCCCGAGTTCCACAACGTACTGAAGTCTATCCACATCAATGCCGCGGAGCATGTTGCGGGCGGCAATGCGACTGCTGGGCGCCACGCTGGCGTTGCGCAGCGGGTGCTTGACGAAATTGACCAGGAAAGACCAGCGGTCTTGGTGCTCAGCGGCCATCGGACGCAAGCTAGGTCCCTTATTGGACCGGCTCAGTCACAAGTGCTGCCGAAAACCGACAACAGGATGAGGACATCTCCCACACCAATGAGGCCGTCGCCATTGTTGTCCGGACAATCCTGGGGCGGTGGAGGGAAGGTGCAGGAGCCATCGTCCCATTGGGCTGTCGAAGAATAGTTGCTCGCCCCTTCATACATGCACCCCGCCTCGGCAACACCGCTGCAGAAGGAGTCAGGAGAATTGGGGTCGGCCAGGGGGTCGAAGTTGGCAGCGAAGGGGTCCGCGCACCCCTGACAGGCAGCACACTCCCCAAAGCACACGAGGTCCATGATGGCATCGGCGCTGAGGGTGGCCGTGCGCATGCCCGCGCTGCCGCAAGAGGAGGGCTGCGTCTCCCAAGCCGTGCCGAGCGCACCGGCCGGCGTGCCGAAGCGGTAGGAGAAGGGCTCGCCACCCGGAACGGTGACGGTCACCTCCTTGGCACCCCACATCGCAGGTGCCATGGCGTATTCGGCCCCATTGACCTCGAGGACAGCATCGAGCGACGGATCGGGCATCTGCACCCGGAACGTCGCCTGGTGGAAGGTGGGCTCAACCTGCGTGCAGGCCTCACAACTGTTGAAGCAGACCACCGGAATGACCAGAGGCGATGTTCCCACACTGATCACGCGGTTCGTGTAGACGTTGGCACCGTCATACGTGGTGTTGGTACACGACGCGCCCACTGCGAAATTTTCAATCAGGCCGCTCCAGCCTTCGGTTGTGAACTTGTATTCGTGGTTGCCCGGCGGGAAATCGAGTGTCAACGTCCAAACGCCGTCCCCATCCGGGTCCGCCATGGGGTTGCAGTCCCCGCACCACGCATTGAAGGTGCCATTGAGATAGGCCGTCTGCCCTGCAGCATTCTCCTCGGAAAGGTCCACCGCGAAGGTCACGGGGTAAATACAGCTTCCGTCGTTTGATGTCGCAGAAGCGAGGTAATTCGACGCATCCGGATCCGTGCAACCGTCCCCGCCACTTCCCGGGCAGCCATCCGTACTCGAGAAGCAATCCGCATCGGTCACGATCGCGTCCCAAGCCACATCGACATAGCGGTTCACGTAGGTCGCTGCGCCATCATAGGAAGTCAGTGTCCCGGCTGCGCCGCTTGAGAGTGACTCCTCGGTGCCACCCCATCCATTGATGGTGAATTTGTACTCATGGATGCCCTGCGGCAGGTCGAGCGTCGTGCTCCAGATGCCACCTGCTCCTTCCACGAGCGCGTAGGTACTGCCCGCCCAATCGTCGAACGCACCTGTCACGTACACCTGATCGCCAGCGCCCAATGACTGTTGGCTCATATCGACCCTGAAGGTGACCGGTTGCGGATCGGGAACATGGTCGTACACCCGGACCCAATCGACCAACATCTGCTGCGGAAATACCGTGGTGGCATCCGGCGAACCGGGCCATTGACCGCCCACCGCCACGTTGAGCAGCATGTGGTAATCCTCGGCGAAAAGCCAGGGATTGGCCGGCGTCACCTGGGTGCGGTCCAACTCGAAGTAGACCTGACCATCCACGGACCAACGGATGTGGTCGGGCCACCACTCCACCGTGTAGACGTGGAAATCCGTGGTCCAATCCGGAGCCGTGATGGTGCCCCCCATGGACTGGACGTTGCCTACCTCGCCCCAATGCGCGGTGCCATGACAACTGCCTGGCGCATTGCCCACGATTTCCATGATGTCGATTTCACCGGGCCAAGGGTTGTTCTCGCGCAGCATCCAGAATGCCGGCCAGATGCCTTGCCCAGTGGGCAGATCAATGCGGGCTTCCCACTTGCCGTAAGTCTGGCTGAACTTGTTGCGGGTGACCATCCGCGCGGAGGTGTAGTTGCTACCAGCGAAATTCTCCTCACGCGCCGTGATCACGAGGTTCCCATTGACCACATCGGCATTGTCGGTGTTGTCCGTGTAGTACTGCAGCTCGCCATTTCCCCATCCCCAGAGCCCCTGCGCGGCACCAGTACCGATGTCGTAGCCCCACTTGCTGTTGTCAATGCTGGCGCC
>CALKUW010000104.1 GCA_937996585.1 uncultured Flavobacteriales bacterium | reverse complement strand
CAGAACACCATCTGGTGGATCGAATACCTCGGGCTCAGCGGCATCCGGATGGACACCTACCCCTATTCCGACGCCAAGTTCATGTCACGCTGGACCTGTGACGTCCGCAAGGCCTACCCCAACCTCAACATCTGCGGTGAGGAATGGAGCCTCAACCCCGCCGTCCTGGCCTATTGGCAGGAGGGCAAAGAGAATCCCGACGGGTATACCTCCTGCCTGCCGGGCCTGTTGGACTTCCCCCTCCACCACGCCTTCATGCAGTGCCTGACCGAAGAGGAGAGCTGGCATTCCAACTGGGTTCGACTGTACGAGATGCTCGGCAACGATTTTCTCTACCCCGACCCGTTCCAGCACGTCATCTTTCCGGACAACCACGACATGAGTCGGGTACACACCCAACTCGGCGACGACGTCCGCAAGACGCGACTCGCCATGGTCTTCTTCGCCACGACGCGGGGCATTCCGCAGTTCTATTACGGCACGGAAATCCTGATGTCCAACACCGGGGACGACAGCCACGGCAACATCCGCAGCGACTTCCCCGGCGGCTGGAAGGGCGACGCGGTGAACGCCTTCAAAGGGCAGGGCTTGAGCCAGGAATCACTTGACTTCCAGGATTTCACCCGCCGTCTGCTGCAGTGGCGCAAGACCGCCAGCGCCGTACACGAAGGGAAGCTCAAGCATTTCGTACCCGAGGCCGGATCCTACGTTTACTTCCGCTACGAGGAGGAATCCACAGTCATGGTCATCCTCAACCAATCAGAGAAAGCGGAATCACTGGACCTCAAGCGGTTCGACGAAGTATTGCGGGGCCGCAGATCCATGACCGATGCCTTGACGAACGCGCCCATTTCCGTGGACGGCAACGCCCTGACCGTGCCCGCTTGGCAGGCATGGGTCATCGAAGTGAAGTAGTGGAGTAATCGGCAGGTCGGTCAGCGCACCGTCATGCGGCGCACGCTGGTGTAGCGCTGGCCATCCACCAGCATCTCCAGCTGGTAGACATAGGAGGCGGGCGCCAAGCCGAGGTGCTGGAATTCCACTTCAAAACGGTGGTCACCGGCAGACAGGACGCCTTCCTTCTTGCGGTACACGCATTGCCCTTGGACGGACCACAGGGACCACGTGACCTCCGCAGCGCGGTGCAGCGTCAACGGAATGGTAGTATGGTCCACGGCGGGATTGGGGAAATTCTGGCCCAGCGCCATGACCTCTGCGGTGCGCATCTCCTGGTAGCCCACACCACTGGTGCCATCACCCTCGACCGTCGCCTCATAAAACGAAACGTATTCGCCTGCAGCTGCGTCCCATACGAGGTCGGCGAGCTGCAGCTCGTAGCCTGAACTGAAGGCCCCATCCTGTTCGGGTGTCAGGGGATCCGGGCCATCGGGGTACAGGCCGGCATTCGCCTCCACCGCCTCCACCACGGCATCGTGCGGCCACGTGTATTGGGACACCACGCTGTACTGGGTACTGACGAAGACCTGGAAGTGCATGTGCGTCACGCGCCCCGGATACCAGCCCGGCACGATCGTCACGAATTCACATTCGCCGTTGGCATCCGTGAACTGGTAACCCCGGCAATGGGTCTGCCCCTCGAGGGTGCCGTAACCGGAGTAGTTCCCGTCGCGGTCGCAATGCCACACGTTGACGCGGACGTTGGGCATGGGTTCGCAGTTGCCTGCACCGATGATGCGGATGCGCTGGCGCAGGCGGACCCCCGGCACGTCCTCCGTAATGTCCTGACGGAAGAAGTAGTCGTTTTCACTCAGATCGAGGGGGAACGGCCCCGCAGTCTCGCTTGGCACGAGGATGCAATTGCTGCGTGCCGCGCCCGATGCCCCTTTCGCAGGAGCGCCCGCCCTGCCGATGAAGGGCAACGCCACCGGCAGGGTCACCGCCCCACCGAACACCTTGAGGAAATCCGATCGTTTCATGTCGTCAATGTTGTCGTTGAAACTACGCCAATGCCACGGCGTCCGTTGCACGGCATGGACCTGCGCGGTTGTCTTGACTTGCAGCCACCTGAGGCCGCGGACGTACTTTGCACGCCACCACCCGCGCCATGAAAAATGTCCTCAAAGCGCTCGGCCTCCTGTTGGTCCTGCTCCTCGGCTACGTGTTCTACTTCGTCCAGACCAGTGGGACCGACTACGGATTCACCCTCACGTCCGACGCCGTTTCCGCCCCTGTGGAGGTCATATTCGACGACATGGCCGTGCCGCACATCTACGCGGAGCGCGAAAGCGACGCCATGTATGCGTTGGGCTACGTGCACGCTTCAGAACGCCTGTGGCAGATGGACCTCCTGCGGCGTGCAGGTGCGGGTGAATTGTCCGCACTGCTCGGCCCCGACATGGTGCAGAACGACCAATACCTGCGCACCCTCGGCATGCGGGAAGCCGCCGACCGGGTCACCGCCTCGTTCAGCCAGGACGCCCCCGCCCGAATCCAAGACGGCATGGCCCAATACCTCGCCGGCGTGAACCGCTTCATCGCAGAGGGCAAGAAGCCGCTGGAATACCAATTGGTCGGCGTGGATCCCGAACCTTTCGACACCCACGACATCTATTGCGCCACCGGATTCATGGCGTACAGCTTCGCCATCCACCTCAAGACCGAACCCATCCTCGACTGGATGAAGGAAAACCTCGGTCCGGCCTACATGACGGACCTCGCCCTCGGACCCGACGGCTTCACCCGCATTCCCGACACCGGCTCCCCTTCCCGCGCCCGCTGGGATTCGATGGCGACCCCCATGCCCGTCACCGCATCCGCGGCGCTCAATGCAGCAGGTCGACCCACCCGGGAATGGCGGGACATCACGGGCCTGGCCGCACTCGCCCATGAAATGGACGCACTGCGCCCGGTGCCCCAATGGCTGGGATCCAATGCGTGGGTCATCAGCGGAGACCGTACCGCCAGCGGTGAAGTCCTCTTCTGCAACGACGCCCACATGGGGTACGCCCAGCCTTCGGTCTGGTACGAGGCCCACGTCGTCACCCCGGAGGTCGAGTACTACGGCAACCACCTCGCCGGCCTCCCCTTCCCCGCCATCGGCCACACGCGCCACCATTCCTGGGGCATCACCATGTTCGTCAACGATGACATCGACCTGTACCGCGAGACCATCGAGGGCGACCGGTATTTCCACGACGGCCAATGGCGGGAACTGGAAGTGCGGAAGGAGACGATCGAGGTCGCCGGCGGTGAGCCTGTAGATTTCATCATCCGCAAGACCCACCACGGCCCGCTCATCGAGGACGACATCGCCCTGTGGTGGACCTACACCCACTACCCGGACAACCGGGTCCATGAGGCCTTCTTCGGCTTCTCGCGGGCCGAGGACATGGCCGACATGGAGCGGTCGGCGGCCCTCATCCACGCGCCGGGCATCAACCTCATGTACGGCGATGA
>CALKUW010000103.1 GCA_937996585.1 uncultured Flavobacteriales bacterium | reverse complement strand
GAGGAAGGGCGTGTGCACCACCTCGTCGTTCACGATGCCGGCCATGACGGCGGTCTTGCCACTGAGGAGCGCCTCCACGGCGCCGACTCCAAGGCGGCTGGCGAGCACGCGGTCGAAGCAACTCGGGTCGCCTCCCCGCTGGATGTGGCCCAGCACGGTCACGCGCGTGTCGTACTTGTTGTAGCGGCTGTGGACCTTGGCTGCGATTTCCATCGCGCCCCCGTTCTTGTCGCCCTCCGCCACGATGACGATGCTGCTCGTCTTGTTCGACTCCTCTCCCCTTTCGAGGATGTTGATCAGGTCATCGATGTCCATGTCCGCTTCGGGCGTCATGACGGCGATGGCCCCCGTGGCGATGGCGGTCTTCAGGGCAATGTAGCCGCTGTCGCGCCCCATCACCTCGACGAAGAACAGGCGGTTGTGGCTGCTGGCCGTGTCCCGGATCTTGTCCACGGCCTCCACGACCGTATTGGTGGCGGTGTCGTACCCAATCGTGTAGTCCGTACCCGCCAAATCGTTGTCGATGGTTCCCGGAATGCCGACGACCCGCACGTCGTGCTCTTCCGCCAGCTTCTGGGCACCGGTGAAGGTGCCGTTTCCGCCGATGACCACCAGGGCATCCACCTTGGCCTCCCTCAATACGTTGGCGGCCCGGGTGCGCCCTTCCGGCTCCATGAAATCCATGCACCGGGCACTCTTCAAGATGGTGCCGCCGCGACCGAGAATCTTGGCCACGCTGCGTGCATGCAGGCGCTTCAAGTCCCCGTGGATCAGGCCTTCATAACCTTGAAAGACACCGGAGACCTCGATGCCGTGGAAGACCGCACAGCGCACCACGGCTCGGATGGCCGCGTTCATTCCGGGGGCGTCACCTCCACTCGTAAGGACGCCGATGCGTTCGATTCTGCTCATCAGATAAGGGAGCGCGAAGTTAGCGTTCGCGGCCACACTTGGAAATTGGTGTACTTTTGACACCAAGTCATGATGACCAAAACACCGAATGCCCCGAACGGGGATGCCGCGAGCATCCCTTTTGACGTCAGTGTCGACAACGTTGTGTTCGGATTTGACGGGGACATTCTCCAGGTGTTGCTCATCCGCCAGGGCCTTCCCGGAGAGGACATGGAATCGGACCGCTTCCACATGGCCGTTCCCGGGGACCTCATCTATCCCGCCGAAAGCCTGGATCAGGCGGCTTACCGCATCTTGTCCAACCTCACTTCCCTCGAGGGCATCTACCTGAAGCAGTTCCATGCCTTCGGCGCCCCCGGTCGGGTATTCGAGGAAAAGGACAGGGAATGGCTGCGGCGCATGCGCCCCCACCCGGAACGGCGCGTGGTCACCATCGGTTACTACAGCCTGGTGGCGATGGCCGAGTACGAGCCCGTCCCAAGCAGCTTTGCCTCAAGGGCAGAATGGTGCCCCCTCGCCGACCTGCCCCGCCTGGCCTTCGACCACAACGCCATCGTGGCGGCAGCTCTGGAGCAATTACGCGCCGACGTGCAGCAGGAGAACCTCATCTTCGAACTCCTCCCCGAGAAGTTCACCCTCGGACAATTCCAGCGCCTGCACGAGATCATCCTCGACAAGGAGCTGGACAAGCGGAATTTCCGGAAGAACGTCAAGAAGATGGCCGAGGTCGTCGCCCTCGACGAAAAGCAGGAAGGCGTCCTGCACAAGCCCGCCCAGCTCTACACCTATCGCAAGCTCGAAGATTGAGCACCGGCGATGGTGTAACTTCGACACCAACAGCAAATCAACCTCATGCGTTTCTGCCTCTCCCTCGTGCTCGGCATGATGGCCGGCGGCCTGACCGCTCAGGTCGTCTGGACCGACCCTCCGTTCCCTTCGATTGATGATCAGGTCACGCTCTATTACGATGCGACCCAGGGCAACGGAGAACTGGCCGGTACGATTCCCGTGTACATCCACACGGGACTGATCACGTCCGAGAGCAGCTCCCCGACGGATTGGCAATATGTCAACATGCCCTGGGGCGTGGCGAGCCCGGATTGGGTCCTGGATTACGAGGGCACGGATCTGTGGAGCTATGATTTCGGAGGGCAAACCCTGGCGGACTTCTATGGCATTGCCGACGGCGTGGAAGCCGAGCAACTCGCCATGGTCTTCCGCAATGGCAATGGCAGCCTCGTGGGCCGTGACACGGATGGCAGCGACATTTTCCTGCCCTTGAGTTCCGGTGGCTTCGAGGCCGTCTTCCTGCAGCCGCAGGAACCGAGTTCATTGGTCGTGTCAGGAACGCCTGTGGCCCTTTCGGCATCGGCCACCATGCCTGCCCACCTCGTCTTCACGCTCGACGGGGACACCTTGGCCGAGGCTGCGGACGCCACCTTGCTGGAACACACGTACACGCCCATCGAAGAGGGCACGCACCTCATCACCTTCACCGCAGACAACGGCACCGAGCAGGCAACAGCTTCCACTTCCCT
The DNA here is from genome assembly GCA_937996585.1 of uncultured Flavobacteriales bacterium. Classification (GTDB taxonomy): domain Bacteria; phylum Bacteroidota; class Bacteroidia; order Flavobacteriales_D; family Sanyastnellaceae; genus UBA8752. The sequence goes on along the minus strand of CALKUW010000103.1, from coordinate 5,402 downwards.
GCTGGTCCTGCCCGCCTCACCGCCTGTCCTCACCGCGCCGGCAGGTACACGGGATGGGCTCAACCCCTCGGAGGACGGCACCTCCATGGTGCTGCAGCTCTTCGCTCCAGGCAAGGAGCACGTCTTTTTCGTGGGGGATCTGACCGATTGGCTCATTCAGGAGGACTACATGATGAACGTGACCCCGGAGGGCGACCGGTTCTGGATCGAACTGACCGGCATCAACCCCGCCCAGGAATACCGTTACCAGTACCACGTCATGCCCAATGACGACCGCTTTCCGGACCCCTATGCTGAGAAGCAGCTCGACTATTGGAACGACCAGTGGATTCCCGAATCGACCTACCCCTTCCTGATTGACTTCCCCGTGGGTCTCACAAATCAGGCGCCGGTCAGTGTCTTCCGCACCGGTGAGCCGGAATTCGAATGGACGGATGGCGAATTCGAGCGTCCGGCGCAGGAGAACCTCGTCATCTACGAGCTGCTCGTCCGCGACTTCAGCGAGGAACGCACCTTCCAGTTCATCCTCGACACCCTCGACTATCTCAGCTCTCTCAACATCACGGCGCTGGAGCTCATGCCGGTGAATGAGTTCAATGGGAACGACAGTTGGGGCTACAACCCCTCCTTCTACTTCGCCGTGGACAAGGCATACGGCCCCAAGGCCAAGCTGCAGGAGCTGGTGAATGCCTGCCACGAGCGCGGCATCGCGGTCATCCTCGACATGGTCATGAACCACAGCGACTGGCCCAACCCCCAGATCCTCATGTGGTGGCAGGGCAATGCGCCAGCACCGGACAACCCCTTCTTCAACGTCCAGCCCCCGGCCAACAGCTTCAGCTTCTTCTTCGACTACGATCACCAGGCCCAGGCCACGCAGGATTTCACCAAGCGCATCATCGATTTCTGGCGGGAGGAATTCCACATCGACGGCTACCGGTGGGACCTGTCCCAGGGCTTTACCTGGAATGCCACCGGCGGCGGCTACGATCAGGACCGCATCAACCTCTGGGAGGACTACGGCAACCACATCTGGTCGCAGGACCCGGGCTTCTACATGATCCTCGAGCACTGGACAGACAACAACGAGGAGAAGACCCTGAGCGACATGGGCTTCATGACGTGGGCCAATGTGACCCACGATTACCAGGAGGCCGCCATGGGCTACAGCTCCAACCTCGCCTGGGCCAGCTGGCAGGAACGCGGTTGGAACCACCCCCGGTCGGTGAGCTACGCCGAGAGCCACGACGAGGAGCGCCTCATGTACAAGAACCTCCAATTCGGCAACGGCAACGGAGGCTACGACATCGAGGAACTCGAGACTGCTCTGGCACGGATCGAACTGACGTCCTGCTTCAACATTCCCCTGCCCGGTCCGAAGATGATCTGGCAGTTCGGGGAACTGGGCTACGACTACTCCATCAACACCTGCTCGGATGGGGTGACCATCTCCGAGGATTGCCGGGTGGTGGCCAAGCCGGTGCGCTGGGACTACCGGGAAGTACCGGCCCGATACCGGGTCTACCAGGTCATGTCCGCGCTGTCTGCGCTGAAGCGGGATCATCCGGTCTTCCAGACGGACGACTTTACTTGGGACGTATGGGGGTACGGCAAGCGCCTGCACCTCGACGGTGACGATATGAATGTGGTGGTGGCCGGCAACTTCCAGGTGACTCCCCTTTCCATGGCGCCGGGCTTCCAGCACACGGGCACGTGGTATGATTACTTCACCGGTGCCTCTCTGGAGGTCACCGACCTCTCCTCCCCTGTCGACTTCGCTCCTGGCGAGTACCACCTCTGGACGGATGTCGCCCTCGAAACGCCCGAGAACATCCTCGGCATCGCCGAAGCTGAGGGAGCGGCCGGCTTCTCCATCGTCCCCAACCCCGGCATACAGTCCCAATTGGTGTTCGGCGACGGTGCAGACGAAAGCGGGGTGGTGCGTATCCTCGACCTCACTGGACGCTGCGTGCGCGAATTGGCCGTACCGGTGGGCACAACCCACTTGTCATTGCCCACGGAATTGCCTGCCGGGCCCTACCTGATCCGCCATGTCCAAGGTGGTTCGGGGACGGCATCCTATTGGTTGAACCGGAATTGAGCCAGGCCGGGACTTATCGTGTCCGAATAACACGGTCGATTTCTATTTTCGCCGGGCTTCGTAGGAAGCCAGATCAAACTGTTTCATGAACCGAACTATTTCCAGCCTGCTGGTACTTGTGGCGATGTTCGCCGCACCAGCACTGATGGCGCAAACCCTCACCGGTGTGGTGAGCGATGAAAATGGGTCGCCGATGCCGGGTGCCACGATTGTGGCCAATGGCGGCGCACGCGGGGTTTCCACCGACATGGATGGCCGCTACAGCCTGTCCCTCGGCGCCGGAGAGCATACCGTCGATTTCAGCTTTGTCGGCTATGTCAAGGTGACCCGCGAGGTCACGCTGACGGCAGGCCAGACCAAGACCATGAACGTCCAACTCGAGACCGACGCCGTCCTGATGGACGATGTGGTGGTCATCGGATACGGCGTCCAGCGCAAGAAGGAGGTCACCGGCTCCATTGCGCAGATCGATTCCAAGCAGATCACGGCCGTGCGCACGCCGAGCTTCGAAGCCGCCCTCCAGGGACAGGCCGCTGGTGTGCAGGTCTCGCAGAGTTCCGGTGTGGCCGGAGCCGGCAGCTTGATACGGGTCCGCGGTGTGGCCTCCGTCTCCGCCGCCGGTGATCCTCTCTACGTGGTGGACGGCATCCCGATCACGCAGAACTACTTCCTGCGCGGCAACAGCGGGGCCATGAACAACAATCCGCTCGCCACCATCAACCCCAACGACATCGAGTCGGTGGAGATCCTCAAGGACGCGGCCGCGACGGGCATCTACGGATCGCGTGGTGCCAACGGCGTCATCCTCATCACCACCAAGCGCGGAAAGACCGGCACGAGCTACGAGTTCAGCTCCAGCGCGGGCTTCTCCAACCCCGCCTCCCTGCCCAACATGCTCAACACCGAGCAGTACCTGACCTTACGCCAGGAGGCCTGGGAGAACGACGGCGGCACGGGATACGTGTGGCTGCCGGGCTTCACCTCCGCCGGGGACAGCCCCGAGGCGCGCAAGCGGGCCTTCGAGGAGGCCATGATGACCGATACCGATTGGGTCAACGAGACCGTGGGCACAGGGGTCAAGCACAACTACAGCTTCGGCGTCCGCAAGGGCGGCGAGAAGCACAACGTCTACGCCGGCGTGAGCTATGACGACAACGGCAGCTACCTCATCGGCAACAGTTACGAGCGTGTCAGTGGCAGGTTGAATGCGGATTTCGAGCCGGTCGACTGGGCCAAGATCATGGTGTCGTCCAGCCTCAGCCAGGGCATCAATAACCGCATCGATGCCGCCTGGTCCGGTGGCCTCGGTGACGCCATGTCCAACGCCCTGCCCTTTTACCCGGTTTACCGCACGGACACCCTGTTCAACGCCGACGGCACGGTCAACGGCCTGCCCGGTGATTACTACCTCTACCAGGACGAATGGGGCGGAACGAAGAACCCCGTCGCCGTCCGCGAGAGCAAGACGTGGATCACAACGGAGAACCGTTCCATCAACAACGCCAGCCTTGTGCTGAACCCCATGGACAACCTGTTCATCAAGGGCTCCGGCGGATTCGACTACATGCACGTCCGCGAGGACATCTACAACCCGCCGAGCATCTTCCTAACGAGCGACCTGGGCAACGCCAACCGCTATGCCAACTACGTCCTCAATTGGAACTACAGCCTCACGGCCGACTACAAGATGGACCTGACGGAATTCAGCAGCCTTGGCCTGCTCGCGGGATCGGAGTTCCAGCGCACCGACAGCTACGGCTACGGCTTGGGCTTCGGCGATGTGACCGGCCCCATCTTCGAGAATGACAGCCTGCTCGAGATCGCCAATGGCCAGACTACGGTGAACAACCCGTCCCAGCACAGCTTCCTCTCCTACTTCGGCCGCGCCAACTACACGCTCAAGGACCGCTACTTCTTCCAGGGCACGGCCAGGGTGGACGGCTCGAGCCGTTTTGGCCGGAACTACCGCTACGGCTTCTTCCCCTCCCTCAGCGCCGGCTGGGTCATCAGCGACGAGCCGTGGTTTGAAAGCGGCCAGCTCAGCTTCCTGAAGGCCCGCACGAGCTGGGGCCGCACAGGAAACGCCGCCCTGCCCGATTACGCCCGTTTCGGTACGTACAGCGCCGCCGACAACGGCATCCTCTACAATGGGCAGCCCATCCTCTTCCCGCTCCAGCCGGCCAACCCCAACCTCCGCTGGGAGACCAGCCGCACGGTGGACGCCAGCATCGAGATCGGCCTGTGGAACGACCGCGTGACGACCGAGATTGCCTATTACAACAAGCGATCCAAGGACGTCATCATGAACGTCTCCACGCCGCCGAGCACAGGCTTCACGAACCGGTGGGACAACGTCGCCACCATCCTCAACCGCGGGGTGGAGTTCTCCGTGAAGAGCCGCAACCTCATTGGTGAGTTCCAGTGGACCACCGAGCTCAACTTCGCCCGGAATTACAACGAGCTGGAGGACATCGGCAACTACACGCCGGACGCCGTCAGCGGCGGCACCAACGACAGCCGCGTCATCCCGGGCAGCCCGGTCGGCAGCTTCTACCTGATGGAGTTCAGCCACGTGGACAGCGAAACCGGCCTTCCGGTCTACCTCGACCGCGCCGGCAACGAGACGTTCGACTACGACAACAACGAGCGGAAATACGTCGGAGACGGCCTGCCCGACTTCGTGGGCGGCATGACCAACACCTTCCGCTACAAGCGGTGGGACTTGCGCGCCTTGGCCACCTTCAGCTACGGCGCCAAGATCTTCGACAGCTCCTCCAAGCGCCAGCTTGGCGTGGTGACCAGCTGGAACATGCGGACCGAGATCCTCGACCGCTGGCGCCAGCCGGGCGACGAGGCCACCTTCCCGCGTCTGACCCTGGACGAGACCACCTATGGATTGCCGAGTGGCTTCCCCTGGTGGAACACGAGCCTGTTTGTCTTTGACGCCAGCTACCTGCGTCTCCGGAACCTCACACTCGGATACACCATCCCGGTCATCGGCGAAGGGCCGCATGCCATCCGCAACCTCCGGATCAACGCCAGCGTGACCAACCTGTTCACCATCACCAACTTCCCGGGCCTCGATCCGGAAGTCGTCCGCGACTTCGAGAACGCACAGGACCGCAACATGAGCCCGAACGTGACCTACCTCACGCCTCCCCAGGAGCGGGCCTTCACCCTCGGTGTCAACCTCCAATTCTGATCCACGATGAAGCGCTTCAACACCCCTTCCCTGCGGATCGCCGCATTGGCCATCGGACTGGCCCTCGCGACCACCGGTTGTGACAAGCAGCTGGAATTC
>CALKUW010000102.1 GCA_937996585.1 uncultured Flavobacteriales bacterium | reverse complement strand
GCTGTGGATCAATCCGCTGCACCGATCGTGGGTGTGGGTCAAGAAGGGCGACTGGCTGTCCCGCGAGGCGGCCGAGCCGGCCGTGCGGGAGGAGCAGGGCTTCGGCGACATGCCCGTCGCCTCCGTGGTGGGCATCCTCGTGGTGCTGGGCCTGACGCTGTCCCCGGCACCGCTGAGCGCCCAACAGTCCGGCGCGTCCGGAGACCCCCTGTCCCGCGAGCAGGCCGTGGCCCAGGCGCTGGACCGCCACTACGGCATCCGGGTCGCCCGCAGCAACCGCGACCTCGCCGAGGTGGGCGACGATTGGGGGGCGGCCGGTGCGCTCCCGCAGATGGGCGTGACCCTCGGCGCCGGAACCGCGGTCAACGACCAGACGGAGAACCCCAGCACCTTCCTGCCCATCGCCACGCAGAACCGGTCCCTCACGCCCGGAGCCCAGCTGCAGTGGACGCTGTTCGACGGCTGGGGCATGTTCGCGGCCAAGGACCGGCTGGGCCTGGTGACCCTACAGGCCGAAGGCAACCTCGAGCTCATCGTGGAAGCGACGGTGCAGTCGGTGATGAACGCCTACGACGCCGTCCTCGTACAGGAGCAGAGCGCGGAGGTACTGCGTTCCGCCCTCGCCCTGACGCGGCAGCGGCTCGACCGCATCGAAAAGGCCGCCGACCTCGGCACGGCCGGCACCTTCGACCGCCTCCAATTCGAGAACGCCCTGCTCAACGACAGCACCGCCCTCCTCCGCCAGCAGTCCGCCGTCCGCGCGGCTCGTCGCAACCTCAACCTGCTGATGGTCCACCCCGAAGATGCCCGGTGGACCTTGACTTCGGAGATGGCGCAACCCTCCGCCGAGGGCGACTTCGAAGAATTGCAGGCCCTGCTGACCGAGAACAACCGGTCGGTGCGCAACGCCGTCCTGTCCGCGGAACTCGCGGAGGTGGGCGTTCGGCAGGCCCAGGCCCGCTTGTACCCGGTGGTCGGCCTGACGGCCAATTGGGGCAACAACCGAGGGGCTTCCGGAACGAATTCGCTCATCCCGGATTCGGCCTTCTTCAACCCCTACCGCGATGGGGACGTGACCACCAACGTGACGAACTACAGTGCGACGCTGACGCTGAACTTCAACCTGTTCAATGGGGGCGCCACCCGGCGCGCCATCCAGCAGGCGGAGATCCAGGTCGAGATGGCGGGTCTGGAGCGCGACCGGCTCGAGGCGGAAGCCCGTCATGCCCTCGCCCAGGCCTGGGACCGCAGGACCACGGCGGCCGCCATCCACGACATGGCGTCCCGGCGCACGGAGAACGCCCGCCTGGCGGCACAGATCGGCGCCGACCGCTACCGCGACGGCGTGCTCAATGCCTTGGATTTCCGGGCCCTCGATGTGGCGGTGCTGCAGGCCGAGGCGGCCGAGCTCGCCGCCCGTCAGGAGTGGAGCGCGGCCCACTGGGAGGTGCTCCGCCTCATCGGCGGCCTCCGCGCCGGCGACATCACCGACGCCCCCTGACCCCGGCGGGTCATTCGCGGCCGTCGCGCGGGCGCTGGGTGTTGGGCGGGGCACTGGCCCCACTGTATTGCATGGTGGAGATCAGCGTGCCGTCGCCGTCGGTCAAGCGGAGGAAGAGCGTCCCGGGAGCCGGCAGCGGCCAGGTGGTCCAAGGCCCGGAGAGGGCAACCGTTTCGAGCAGGGCGCCGCGGACGTCGTAAACCGCCATCTCCGCGGGGGTGGGCCCGTCCCACTTTAGCAGGGTCTGCCCGTCGGCCTGGCGCGTGATGAGCAAGGGGGTGGATGCGTCGCCGTCTTCTTCGGAGAGCGCGCTCGTACCGTTCCAGGCATCAAATTCGGCCTGCAGCACGTCGATGGGCTCCACACCGAAGGGCGTGATGGCCACGACGATGTCGAGGGTCAGGTCCTCGGGATCATCGCCGGGGTGGGCCACGCGCAGGAAGGCGCTGCGGCTGCTGACGCCCTCGTCGAGGCAGCGGGTGTCGGCACCGGCCACATTGGCCCCCTGCATGGCGGCCATGAGCTTTTCGGCGAGGCTGCCCTCCGTACCGAGGAAGCCCTCCTCCATGCCGGTCAGGATGGCCTCGCTGAGGAGGATGTTGCCCTGGATGGCGTAGTTCGGGCCGACGATGTGGCCTTTCCAATCCATGCAGTTGTCGCCGGTGAAGGCGGCAGCGCGGGCCTCGCCCGTGACCAGGTCGGCCATGCCGTACTGGCGGATGGCGGGGTTGCCCTGCACGTCGTTGGCCTCGAGCCAATCCATGAGTTCCTCGGGGGAGAGCCCGTTGTCGGCCACCTGGTCGTGGGCGGCATTCTGGTTGGCCGGCACCCAGTAGCTCTGCGTGTGGATGGCGCCGATGTCGGGGAGGACATCGCTGATGATGACGGCCCCGCCCGCGATATCATCGTCGTCGAGGCAGGTGGCCCCGGCGCTGCCCACCTGGCCCGTCGCGACATCCACGGCCACGATGCTGAATGTGTCCTGGCCCGCTGTGGACAGGGGCAGGATGAAGGAAGACAAAAACAGGGAGAGGAGGGGCAGAACAGGCCAACGCATACCACCAAGGTACTCCGGTCCTCCGATGCGGAATCCTCCGACGCAACCCCACAGGGCCCACCCCCGTATAATCTGTCAAATTCTGACCGAATGACGCGCTTGAAGACCATCCTCATGGCCGGAGCTGCCGCCTGGCTGCTCGCCGGATGCACCAAGGACCAGGTGTTCTCCAACCCGAATACCGGCACGATCCGGGAACTCGGTTTCGATTGGAACACCGAGTATTCATCCTGTCTCGACTCCAACGACGACGAGGGCATGTGGTGCGGCACCGCACTGTGGCTCGATGGCGAGCGCGTGGTGCTCGATCTGCCCACCCCCAAGCCGGAGGTCATGTACCCCGGAGGCGGCGAAGGGTTCAAGAAGTCCCTCGGCGCACAGACCATCCTCTACCGCTACATCCCGGTGAACCAGTCGGTCATCCTCTACCTCGAGGAGGGTGAGGTGACGCTCGATTGGAAGGAACAGGGGCGCTGCTTCAAGGGCGACGTGCTCGACGGCGATTTCCTGACCATCTGCCGCGGCGAGGCGGACGCCTGACCGTCCATACAAGCCCTGTCACCCTTTATTCGGCGACGACCCACTGACCGCGGGCGACGCGGCCATGGCGGTCCGACGCCATGAGCAGCAGGGTGCCGGAAACGGGTTGCCGCAAGGTGAGTTGCCAGCCCTGCTCGGTCGGCACCTCCTCGAAGGCCACCTTGTTGCCCAGTGAGTCCACGATCCGCAAGACCTCCGGAATGAAATCCTGCGGCCAGGCCACCGTGACCGGGCCGGGCCCGGGATTGGGATGGATGTTCAAGGGCTCGGCCTCCCTGATGACATAGGGCGCCGTACTGAGGGGCAGGCCATCGCAATCCGTGGTGCTGCCCAGCCGCAGGGAAAGCGCGTCGAAATAGCTGTCGTTGTCCTGGCCCGCGATGCGGGTGCCCTGCAGTTCGAGGCGCACCGTCCGCGTGAGGACGGGCAACAGCCCTTCGATGTTCACCTCCGTCCAGGTCGCGGACGGCATTTCGAACCAACCCGTGCTGCCGGTTTCCGCGCCGGCATCGTCCAGGAACACCATGCGCATGGCGGGGATGTCCGCCCCGCTCCAGTCGCTCAATTGGCCGCCGGCATAGGCCACTTGCACACCCGCATCGATCGAGTCCGCATAGGCGGTCACGTCCACGTCCTGGTGCATGCGGGCGAGGTCGCTCTCGGTGCACAGTCCACCCACCGCGAAATACCGCTCCCCCGCAAAGGGATTGACCCCGTTGCATTCCCCTGCGGTGAGGGATTCGGCGATGCCCTCCGTGACCGTCCAGCCGTCCAGGCCTTCCTCCGCGCCGGGGTTGACGAGCAGGTTGTCGCCCTGCAGCGATTCCGAGGTGAAGAAGGGCACCGGCGCCGTCCAAGGGCTCCAGTCGAGCGAGCGGTCGCGGTAGCGCACCCGCCAGTAGAGCGCGCTGTTCTCCGGCAGGCCGGGGATGGCTTCCGTGGTCAGGGATTCGCCCGCCTGCGTGTCCTCGTTGAAGTACACGTTGCGGTAGCGTTCCCAGACGTCGGCCAGCGGCGTGTCGAAGCCGTTGATGTCATCGGCCACCTGCCACTGGCTCTCGCCGTGGAGCGCGCCCGTGGGACCGCTGCCGAACGGCGAGGCGGCGAGGACGATGCACTCCGGCGGCTGCGTCGACCCGAGCGGCGCCACCGCGGTGGGGGGCGGCACGGGCTGGTCCGCCTTGGTCACCACGAGGCTGTCCGTGCAGACGTTGTCGAGCGTCTCGGCGTTGTCGCCACGGCTCAGGCGCTTGACGGTGAATTGGGGGGCGTCGCCGGCCTCCACATCGACCGCCACGAAGCCCCAGTCGTCGGTGGTGATCTCGAACTCGTCGTAGTCGAACTGCGGCCAGGCGCCCCAGTAATCGATCGCGCCACCGGCCGTGGCCACATTGATCCACAGGTGCTTGTGGTCCAGGGATTGCCCGCGGGAGTAGCCGTGGGTGTGCCCGAAGAAGTGGATGCTCGGCTTGCCGCACGCCGTGGAGAAGGCCTCGAGCTGGGCGACGACCTCCCCGGTGAAGTCGCTCTCGCCCGGCGTCCAGAGCTCGGACTTGTGGGGATGGTGCAATTGGGCAAAGACGAAGTCGATGTAGTCGAGCGCACAGGTCGCCTCGAGGACCCCGGCCAGCCAATCGAGCTGCTCGGGCCCGTCGTAGGGGCCGTTTGAATCGAGGCCCATGAAGCGGACGTTGCCGTAGTCCTTGTACCACCAATGCTCTTCGAACCCTTCCGTCCCGTTCTCCGGCAGGTGGAAATACTGGAAGTAGTAGGTCGAATTGACCTCGTGGTTGCCGAGCACCGGGTACAGCGGAACCTGCGCGAACAGGTCGTGGGAGGGGGCGAAGAAGTCGTTGGCCCATTGCCCGTAGCTGTTGCCGTTGACGACGAGGTCGCCGGGAATCAGCACGAGCGCGATCTCATCGGAGGTCTCACCGTTGAAATAGCTGAGCACCCCGTCGTGGACGATCTCGTCGAAGACGTCGGGGTCGCCGCTGCTCTTCTGCATGTCGCTCATCGCGACGAAGGTGAAGTCGGCTTCCGCGCCGTGCACGGGCGGTGTCCGGAATCGGTGGGTCAGGGTCGAGACCGGGCCGCTCGCCACGCGGTAGAAGTAGGGCGTGGCCGGCGTGAGGCCTTCGATGAGCACGTCGTGCATCGCGCCACCGGGAGAGGCCGTTCCGGTCGATGTGATGCTGTTGCCCAGGTCCTCGGTGGCCCCCCATTCGAGGATGGCGTCCCCTTCGGTCGCCGATTCCCACATCACGCGGATGGAGGTTGGTTCGGCGTCCTGCAGGTAGGGTTCGACGTTGAATTGCCCGAAGCAGGGCACGAGCGGGGCACAGGCAGCCCAGAGAAGCAACGAATGGCGCATCGCCCTCAAGGTAATGGAGATCAACGCCTCGTACGGAAGGGGGGGGCGTCCGGCGCGCGGTCAGCGCAGCTTGACGAGGCGCTGCACCTGCGCACTTTCCGCACTGCCGCCGTCGGGCCGCCAGACCAGGAGGAGGGGGCCGGCAGGCAGGTGGGACCAGGACGCCAGGCGCGCGGAACGCGGGGCCTCGCCGAACACCTGACCGGCGTCCAGCAGGGTGCCGAGGCCGTCGTACAACCGCCATTGACCCTCACCTTCAGGCCATTGCACCATGGGGGCATCGAAAGCGGGATTGGGTCGGACCTCGAGGCGCCGCTCAGACGCTTCGTCGAGTCCGATGGTCGTGCCATCCCAGACCACCCCCGTGCGGAGACTCGCCACTTCCGGCGAGGCGGCCATGAGGTCTTCGCCCCACGGTGCGCGCCATTTGCGCCGCAGGAATTCCTGCACGCCTTCCATCTGATCGGGGGTCAGGGCGGCATTGAACAGGAGCAATTCCCCGAGCTCACCTTCCCAGCGCATCTCCGTGTAGGGGGAGCCTCCTCCCGCCGGCTGTTCGAGCACGGCACCGAAGATGTGGAAGGCGAAATCCTGTTCGGTGGCGGCGGGCTCCACCACCGCGCCGTCGAGGTACCACAGTCCTGCTGCGTGGGCGTCGGTGAGGATCATGCCGCCTGCCGAGTCGAAGGGCATGGTGGCATTGAGGACCTCCATCGGGGCCCGGTTCGGGAAGGTCAGGGCATTCTCGCGGTAGGCGAGGGCAAGCGAGCGGTAACCGGGCAGGCCCTCCGTCATCGACTGCAGCCAGATGGTGGCGAAATCCGCCACGCCGAGATCGTTCTGGTGGTGTGCGCGGTAGGCGAACCAGTCCTGCCAGGCCCCACCTGGGTTGAAGTCCCAATCGAGCAAGGAGCTGGTGGCCGGGGCCGGGTCGTCGATGGCACCATCTCCGTCCAGATCGGCTGCATCCATCCGCCACACCAACGATCCCAGTCCGGCCGGGTCGAGGGCGGCCTGCGTACCATCGGGAATGGCATCGACGAAGAAGGTGCCAGGACCATCCGGAGCGTGGGTGGGGCCTTCGGCCAAGAGGTTGCCGCCGGGGCATCCCTGGCTCCACCAGCGGTAGGTCATGCCAGGCTGCGGGTTGGTCACGGCCAGGATGCCGTCCCCGATCTCCTCCACGATGGGGGCCTCGGGGCGGTGGAAGGCGAATCCATAGCGTTCGCCCTGTCCCGCGTCCAGCCAGTAGGAGCCGTCCGCGGGCGGGATGAACGAGCCCCCGCCCAGCCACGTGTCGGTGCCGAGGATGGGGCCGTCAGCCCCGGCCATCCATTGAATGGAAGTGCCGTCACTCCAGGAAGGGTGGGTGGCGGTGACCCCGCAGCCGTCCGGCGAGGCGAGCACCACGGGACGGGGCTCCGGTGTGCCCGATACCGGAGGGACGGTGGTGGAACCTGATAGGCACGTCAGCGCGGTCTCGATGAACCATCCGTAGTCCCCGGGAGGGAGGCCGGTCCGGGTCCAGTTGGGTGCCGCGCCATCCGACCAGGTGAGGGTGCTGCCCTCCAAGGCGTCCACCGTGATGATGCCATCCGCCCCATTGCTCGGAACGACGCCGATGGTGGGCACCACAGCACCGTTTGCGGCCGCCTCATCGCCACCGTCCAGCACGAGGCTGGCGTCTACGGTGCAGGTGACGTCCAGAACGGCGGTGACCCCCACCTCGAGGATGACATCGTTGGGCACTTCCACCTCTGCGGTGCCCCCTTCGCTGCCGGCGACCCCGCTCCAATTCCAGGCGATGGCGTCGACCGGATCACCTCCGAGGAAAAGGGCGGCGCTGAGCTCCCAGACCTCCGCATTTGCCGCGGTGACGCAGATCCGGACCTCGGCCTGCTCGGCATCGGGCACCTCCACCACATGGGAAGTGCCACAGCCTCCGCCATCCAATGCCCAGACGACATAATTGCCGGCCGTCAAGCCGCCCATGGTCTCCCCTTGATCGTTTCCTTCCCACCAAAGTTGGGTGCCGGGTGGGTCGGCGGTGATGCTCCCCGTAGCCGCTCCGTTGCAGCTCACGGGTGCGGCACTCAGGGTGACGGGCAGCCCGCCGCTGCCGGGCACCACCACCGTCCAGGCGTGACGCTCTTCCGGTTTGCGGTAGATGTCAGCGAAGCCCGGGTCAAAGCGGTGCATCGCCGTCGTGTCGCGCACCTCCAGCACGACCTCGTATTGGGTACAGCTGCCCGCGGTCCAGACGAGGGTGGTGGTTCCGGTGGCGACTTCGGCCCCATTCACCAGCCAACGGTAATGCTGGGTGTTGGGCACGGGGTGCACGACGTCGGCTGAGAAGACCAGCTCTTCGCCGATGCCCGCTTCGACGAGGGGAGAGGCGGGGAGCGGATTCTCTATGACGTCCACATACCGGTACAATTGGCTGATGATGCGTTGGGTGCAGGGGGAGCACATCCCCGTGCCGTAGCCTTCCTCGAAGCCCCCGGCGCCCATGATGCAGCCTCGGGCGGTGGGACGGAAGCAGCCGAAATAGTTGGTCAGGGCGCCCTCGAAGACCCCGATGTCTTCGAGGTGGTCCAGCATGTAGGGCGTGGGCTGGGGCGTCTCCTCATCAATCCACAGGCGCCAGGGCACGCTGTCCGGATGGAGGAAGCTGGTCGTGTTGGGCCCTTCCCAGCAGTTGCCCCCCGACCATTCGCCACTCGCCGTGTATTCGTCCGGAATCTGCGGCATGGTGTGGCTGAATTCGTGAAGAAGCGTCTCCCAGCCCGTGCCGTACATGTAGCCGTCACCGGTCCGGGTATCCGGCTGCACCCCTGCGCCGCCCCCGCCGCCATACTTGGAGATGCTGAAGAGCGTGGCCCATCCGTGCTCGTCGTCCTGCCACGGCAGGTAATGGATGTCCCGCATCTGTTTGAAGTCGGGCCAGTTCCAACCATTGCCGTCGTGCAGGGCATCCTCCCACCACCACGCGTCGAGGTTGAAGAAGTTCCGGTATTGGGCGAAGGGGACCTTGGCCAACGGGCTCTCCGGGTCGAAGCGCTGGAGGAGGTCGGCTTCCAGCATGGAGAGGAATTCGGCCTCGTCGCTGAATTCCTGTGACGGATTCTGGTGCCCGCGGTTCTGGATGCCCCAATTGATCCGGTTGTGCACCGGCCCGGAGGCGATGAGGGGGGTGATGGACATCGAGGCCACCAGCTGCTCGATGGCGGTGAGGCAGCCCTCCGTGTCAACACCAAAAGCAATCTGTGCCCCTCCGCCATCCTCCAGGACCGCAGTGATGGGTTCCCCGTTTTCCGGGACGATCAGGAGCTCGCCTCCGTTCCATCCGTCGCCCCAGGTGTCGGTCATGACAAGGGTGAAGCAACCGGGGTCAAGGCAGATGGATTGCTCGACAGTGGTGAAGTTGGCCGCCCCTTGGAATGAAGCGACCACAGCACCTGAATCATCTTGAATTTCCCAGTCCATTTCCTCGGCCCAGTTTCCGGTCGTGGTGATCAAGGCATGTTCCGTGCATTGGGCCGACAGCATGAATGGCAAGGCGACCAGCGCAGAGGTCAGAGGCAGAAGGGGGAAACGAAGCATGCTCGGAATTTAGGGGACATGATTTCTCCGGATCGCGTCGGCAGCGGAAGAAGGCAGCCAAGGTTGGGTGCCTTGGTACCTTTCAACCATGCGCAGCACAGTATTTCCGGACAGGGTGGTGTCCCGGTCAGATTTGATTGCACCCATTTTGGGGGGCGTTTTGGGGCTCTTGTTCTTCGCAGGGGGCTGCGGCGAGGCGCCGGAAACAGGGGGTGATCCAACAGCCCTGGCCTCATCGTGGTCGCCGACCGGCCTCGCCATGGAGGGGGGAACCGGCACCCTGTTCATCATCGGCGGCGGCAGCCGCCCGCTGTCGCTGATGCAGGGCGTAGTGGACCGGATGGACAGCAGGGACGACCTCGCAATCGTCCTGCCCATGGCGAGCTCGGAGCCCGACACGTCATCCTACTATGGCATCAAGCCCCTCCGGGAGCTCGGCTGCACCAACGTCCATGCGCTCAACCTCCAGCCCGGCACTTACGGGGAGGCGCAGCTCGACAGCGTGCGCAGCGCCCGTGCCATGTACCTCTGCGGCGGCGACCAGGCGCGCTTCATGCAGGCGGTGGGCGGCTACGAAGGGGAAGTGGCCGAAGCCATCCGTGAGGCCTTCCGGCGCGGTGCGGTCATCTCCGGCAGCAGCGCAGGTGCGGCGATGATGAGCCGCATCATGATCACGGGCGACCAGAAAATGGAGCCGGACTACGAGCGCACCTACGCCCGCCTGTATGCCGACAACGGTGTTTATTTGGAAGGGCTCGGTCTGATGGAGAATGCCGTCATCGACCAGCATTTCGTGGAGCGCAGCCGCTACAACCGCGCCCTCAGCGCCCTGCACGACCACCCGGGCCTGCCCGTCTTCGGCATTGGGGAATCCACCGCCCTTGTCATCAGCCCCGACGGCCTGACCGTGGAGGGGGAGGGGCACGTGGTCGTCTTCCATCCCAATACGGGCGCCGCCGACACCACCGGACAGCTGTCCTTCCGCGACCTCCACATCGACATCCTCACTGCCGGCCAAACTTTGAATTGATCCCTGACCACGTCCCGGTATGGACAAACTTGCCGATCCGGTAAGGCTGGTCGTCAATTAGGAGTGACCTTCGCGGCTGATTTCCGCCCGTTGACCACCTTTTCCGACCTCGGCCTTTCGGCCCCCCTCCTCGACGCCATCACCCCGCTTGGCTTTGAGACGCCCACTGAAATCCAGGAGAAGGCGATCCCCCACCTGCTCGGTGGGGATGCGGACTTCATCGGCCTCGCCCAGACCGGCACCGGCAAGACGGCCGCCTTCGGCCTCCCGCTGCTCGACCTGCTCGACCCGAAGGCCGACCACACCCAGGCCATCGTGTTGGCCCCGACCCGTGAGCTCGGCCAGCAGATCGCCGAGCAGCTCGCCCTGTTCTCCGGCAAGCAGAAGGGTATCCGCACCCTCGCCGTCTACGGCGGCGCCAACATTGTGATGCAGATCAAGGCGCTCAAGAAGACCCGCCACGTGGTCATCGCCACCCCGGGGCGCCTCATCGACCTCGTGAAACGCAAGGCCGTCAACCTCGAGCAGGTGCGCTACGTCGTGCTCGACGAGGCCGACGAGATGCTCAACATGGGCTTCAAGGAGGAGCTCGACACCATCCTCGGCTTCACACCCGAGCAGAAGCAGACCTGGCTCTTCTCGGCCACCATGCCCAAGGAGATCCGTCGGATGGTCAAGGACTACATGACCGATCCGTTCGAGGTCCGCATCGACCCGAAGACCGTGGTCAACACCAACATCGAGCACCATTACGCCGTCGTCCATCCCAAGGACAAGGCGGAGGCGCTGACCCGCTTCCTCGACCTCGACCCCGAGCTCTACGGCGTCGTCTTCTGCCGCACCAAGATGGACACGCAGAAGCTCGCCGAGCACCTGATCAAGGGCGGCTACCGCGCCGACGCCATCCATGGCGACCTCAGCCAGGCCGCGCGCGACCGGGTCATGAAGCGCTTCAAGGAGCGCGAACTTCAGGTCCTCATCGCCACCGACGTGGCCGCCCGCGGCATCGACGTCAACGACCTGACCCACGTCTTCCACTTCGCCCTGCCCAACGACCAGGCCTACTACACGCACCGCTCGGGCCGCACCGCCCGCGCCGGAAAGAAGGGCATCTCGATGTCGCTCATCGGCTTCAAGGAGAAGCACAAGATCAGCAACCTGGAGAAGGGACTGGGCGTGGAATTCGCCCGCGTGGAGGTTCCGTTGGCGGACGCCGTCGTGGAGACGCGCCTGCGGAGCTGGGCCATGGGCCTAATGGCACAGGAGGAGGGGCCGACGCCCCCGGAGGACCTCGTCGAGCAGATCGACCTGTTGCTCGGGCCGCTGAGCAAGGAAGAGATGGTGGCCCGTCTCGTGGCCCGTGAGCTCGCCCGCCTCAACCTCGGCCAGCGCGCCGACCTCAACGACCGCGGCCCCAAGAAGAAGGGTTTCCAGAAGGACGGGCAGAAATTCAAGGGTGGCACCTCCGCCGGGGGCTTCAAGAAACCGTTCAAGAAGGGTGGCTACAAGAAGGACAGCTACCAAAAAGGAGGCTACAAGAAGGACGGCTACCAGCAGGGCAAGCCCGGCGGCTACAAGAAGAAGCCGACTTGGGATGACGATGGGTTTGCCACACAATCCGGCGACGGCGAATGGACGCCACGCGAGGGCAGCGGAGGCTACCGCAAAAGCTACAGCGGGGGCGCCAAGCAGGGCGGCTACAAGAAGGGCAAGCCCGGCGGCTTCAAGAAAGGCCCCGGCGGCCCCAAGAAAGGCGGCTACAAGAAGCGCTGGTGACGTTCAGTCCTTGAGGCAGCGGACGGAGTAGCCGGTGCCGGGTCGGACCTCGTCCGGGGAAATCTGCTGGCTGTAGTGGCTGATGCGGTACCGCCATGCATAGCCGCCGGACGGGGTGGCGCTCCACCACAAGCCGATTCCCCCTGCGTAATTGAATTCGCCCAGCTCGTTGCGGCTCCCTCCCGGCAGGGCGGTAAAGCCAAAGCTGTCCATTCCCCAGGCCCAGTTGTACCAGCCGTCGGTCGAACGCAGGGGAATGGCTTCCGCCGTTTCGTGGCCCTGCGCAATGAGCTCCTCCTCGAGGTTGGACCAGTCCTCCACCGTCGGGACATGCCATCCTTCCGGACAGAGGCCGCGCGCGTCATTCACGGCGTGCCAATTGTAGAGCCGGCCGTAGGCCTCCAGGGAGAGGGCTTCGTCGCAGGGGTCGAAATCCACGGCCAAGGTGTCATTGCAAGGACTGTTGCCCTCGCCGTAGACGGCGGATTGTCCCTCGGTGGAGAAGATGCTGAACCATTCGGCGTCGGTCAGACCGGAGGGGATGGGTTCGCCATTGGCGTAGGTGGTGGTGCGGAGGTTCTCGTCGAACCAGGTTTGCTCCCCGATGATGGCCACGTGGTAGAGGTGGCCGTCGAACAGAACGGGCTCCATGCCCTCAGGATACCGGCAGCTGCCGTTGTCAACGGTGGTGCCCTCGTCGAAGTTCAGGGCCTCCGGGTCGGTGCAGCCTTCGTCGTACTTGCATCCGGCCAGGATGAGGCACAGGGCCGGCAGTAGAATGTGCAATCGCATGCCGTGAATTTAGGGGCGCGGCAACGTCCTCTCAGACGGGGCGGTTACCTTGCTGCAGATGCAGGTCTTCAGGCGCCACTTGGCCACGGTACTCCTCGCCACCCTTGCCGTGGGGCCGGCCAGCGCCCAGGAGGAGGGGGCGTTCAAGCAATTCGTCCGGCGCTACCTCGAGAACGTCCTCGGCGAGGGCGGAGACCCGGCGGCCCCGAAGTGGATCCACTACCCGACCCTCGCCTACACGCCGGAGACCAGTTGGGAAATCGGGGTGTCAAGCCTCTACGTGTACTCGGCCAACCGCGACATCAGCAACCGCCTGAGTGAGGTCAAGGCCTTCACCTTCTACACCCTCGAGAACCAGTACGGCCTGTCGCTTGACCACGCGCTGTACACGGACCGCAACCGTTGGTTCTTCTACGGGCGGGTGCAGGGGCAGAGCTTCCCGCTGTTCTATCACGGTACCGGACGGGAGGCCCCTGCCGAGGTCCAAAGCGTCGTCGAGGGCCAATACCTCCAATTGCGGGAGCGCATCCTGCGCGAGACGCGGCCCTCGCTCTACGTCGGCCTCGAGCTGAATTACCAGACGCTCAACCGGGTGCGCTACGTCGACGCCACCCCGGAATTCACCACCCCGGAAGTGGGCGCGGCGGGATCCAACAACCTGGGCCTCGGCCTCGGCATCCTGTACAACAACATCCATAACGCGATGAACCCGCGGGAAGGGATTTCCAGCGAATGGGCCTCCCTGAACTACGGCTCGGGGCTCGGGAGCGACTTCAACTTCACCTCCTGGATCATCGACAACCGGGCCTACCATCCTGTGGGGGAAAACAGCGTCCTGGCGACCCAGGTCTACGGGGAGTTCACGGGGGGCAATCCGCCGTTCAACATGCTCGCCCTCATGGGCGGACAGAGCCTGATGCGCGGCTACTACCTCGGCCGTTACCGCGACCGCAACCTGCTGGCCGGCCAGATCGAATACCGCATCCTGCCGTTCCCCTTCTCGAAGCGCATCGGCGCCAGCGTCTTCCTGGCCGCCGGGCAGGTCTACGGCGACGACCACCCTTTCTCATGGCAGCAGTTCCTCCCCACGGGTGGTGCCGGCGGCCGCTTCCTGCTGTTCCCAGACAAGGACATCTACACCCGCCTCGACGTCGCCTTCACCCGCGAGGGCCGTGGCTACTACTTCTCCATCGGCGAGGCCTTCTGACTCCAGCCATTCCTGATTGTTACTCTTTGATGCAGCGAACCGAATGACCTTGGTTGATTGGGTTGCTGCCCCTGATGACCTCGATGCTGTTGACCGCAATGTGTCTCATCCACGAGTATTCAATGAAGGGATTTGGTGCCAGACTATCGATGGTCGAGCTCCACCAAGTTGTGAAGAGACCGGCACCGTAGTACATCCCTGCCGGATGCCGATGACCTCCTGGGTTGGCAGTGAACCCTACGAGGTTCAGTCCGTTGTCCTGATAGCTCCAGCCGTTGGTGGATTTCAATATGTCCACGGCGAGAACGTCGGGGTGTATGTCGATGATGGCTTCCTCCATGGCAGTCCAGTCTTGATCGGAGGGAACCTTCCATCCCGAAGGGCATATGCCACGGGAATCGGTTACCGCTGCGAAATTGTATAGGCGTCCAAATTGCTTGAGCGAGAACAGCTCATTGCAAGCATCTCCAAGCGGACTGAAGCCGAAACAATCACCCTCACCAAAAGTCCCCCCGCCAGTGGCCCCTTCCCCAAAAATGCAGGTTGCACCATCTTCTGAAATGCCCCATGCGTTTCCATCAAGGACCGTAGGGATGGTGTCGCCGTTGCGATACAATTCGGTCGCGAGGTTCTGCGCAAACCAGCATTGATCTCCAATGGGGGCGGTGTGGTAATCTTCACCATTGAATTCCACGGGGTCACCACAGGCCCATATTTCAACGGGGTAGCATGTCGAGAACAGCGGTAGGAATGCAATCAGGTCAAACGCGGAATAGCACGAATCCACATCGGAAAAAGGAAAGAAAGTGCCTGATTCCGGGGGGATGCCACAGGTTCCGAACAAGGAGAGCAAATGGGTCAGGTCCTGAACGGTGTAGCACGAATCGCCATTGAAATCAGGATTGAATGAAGGAACATCAGATTGGGCTTCACATAGGCCCGGAAGCAGGAACAATGAGGCGAGCAACTTTCTCATCTGACAGATTTGGTTCCGTGCAATTTATGGGGCTTTTGTTGGTCTCGAGAATGTCCATCATCGCCGCGTCGATTGATCCCGGGTGGGATATTTGCTCGTCAGCAAACCTGCTGAAGTGTTGAATGTTGCTGCCCTCATCCATGTGCCCAATATCATGGATGCGTGTCTTTGTGAGCCCGTTATGTTGGGCATTAGCAAACATCGACGTAGGTTCGCGCCATATTTAGAACACATGCCCCAAGGAACGGTCAAGTTTTTCAACGACGACAAAGGCTACGGCTTCATCACTCCCGATGAGGGAGGCAAGGACATCTTCGTCCACATC
>CALKUW010000101.1 GCA_937996585.1 uncultured Flavobacteriales bacterium | reverse complement strand
GCATACCTTCGGGGCCATGGAACGCGGCGACCGGACCCCACCCCGCATCGGCATCATCGGCAGCGGCAGCTGGGCCACCGCCCTGGCCTCCCTGCTGACGTGGCGGGAAAGGCCGGAATCGGCGCCCATCCGCTGGTGGGTCCGAAGACCGGAAACGCTGGAACACCTGAGGCGCAATGGGCACAATCCCCATTACCTACGCAGCCTCACCCTGGACATGAGCCGGTTGGCACCTTCGAACGACCTGGCCGAAGTCGTGACCGAGTCGGACATCCTCATCATCGCGGTTCCCAGCGCCCACCTGGACACCGTACTGGAGGCACAGGATCTACCAGGCTTCGAGGAAAAGACGGTCTTCAGTGCCATCAAGGGCCTCGTTTCAGAAGACCACCACATTCCCGCCCGCTATCTGCACAAGGTGATGGGCGTTCCCTACGAACGGCTCGGACTCATTTCGGGCCCCAGCCACGCCGAGGAAGTGGCCCGCGAGCAGTGGACCTACCTCACCCTCGCCTGCCCCGATGTATCCGTGGCCGAGCAGCTGGCCGAAACCATGGCCAACCCCTGGCTGCACACCCGGTGCAACGATGACCTGTTCGGCATCGAGCTCGCCGCCGTCCTGAAAAACGTCTACGCCATTGCCGCCGGCATCTCGCATGGACTCAGCATCGGTGACAACTTCAACGCCGTGCTCATGGCCAGCGCCCTCAACGAAACCGAACGCTTCCTCAATGCCGTCAACAACACGAGCCGCGATCTTTCGAGCTCGGCCTATCTCGGGGACCTGCTCGTGACCGCCTATTCACCGCACAGCCGGAACCGCACCCTCGGCACCATGATCGGCAAGGGGTACAGCGTGCAGGGCGCCCTCATGGAAATGGGCATGGTGGCCGAAGGGTACCGATCCGCCAAGGGCATCCACGCCATCAACCTGAAATTTGAAGTGGACATGCCGGTCGCCGACGCGGTCTACCGGATCCTGCACGAGCATGTCGCACCCTCCATCGAGATGCGCATCCTCTCCGAACGCATCCACTGAACGCGGCAACGAATTCCTTTCCGAACTTGTTGTCTCCATGGTGCGCACCCTGACAGGCATACTCATTCTGATGGTCGGAACGGCCCATGGACAGGTGCGCTTCACCCCCAACAAGGGTCAATGGCCCGACCATGTGCACCACCGCGCAGAAGTCAGGGGCGGCGGCATCCAGCTCGAAACCAGCGGATGGACCTGCTGGCAATGGCAACCCCACGGAAACGGCCCAATGTCCAACGGTCACCGCAGAAGTGCCCGCCAAGGCATCCTGTGGAATGCTGAACTCATCGGGGCACAGCCCCGACCTGAACCCGAATGGCAGGCCGGCGAAGTCGACCCGGACCGGTCGAATTTCTACGTCTCCAACGACCCTGACCAATGGGCGGAGGGCGTCCAATCAGCCGGCAGGATACAAGCCGATGACCTCTGGGAGGGGGTTTCCATGCGCTGGAGGTCAACGGGTGCGGGCAATGCCAAGTTCGAATTCACTGTGGCGCCCGGTGCAGACCCCCACCACATCGCCTGGCGTTACCACGGCGTCCAACCGATAGCCGATGAAGATGGCAGGTTGCGCCTTCAGCACGCAAAACATGACCCCTCCTCCGGCTTCTCCGCCCACCTCGAACCTCCATTTGCCTATCAGCTCAAGAAGGATGGGCACATGACCACCGTGCCTTGCGGATATATCGTGGATGGCCAGGAAATCCGGCTGTCCTATGGGGCGTTTGATCCTGCCCTGCCGCTCGTCGTCGACCCTGAGATCGTCTTTGCCAGCTACATCGGAGCCACGGGTGACAACTGGGGCACCACGGCGTGCAATGGCCCCGATGCGGCGCTCGTGGCGGCGTCCATCGTGTTCGCACCGGGATACCCCGTCACCCCGGATGCCCTGCAATCGAGCTACGACCAGACCGTCCAGGGCGACAGCCACGTCGGCCTGTCCATCTTCAGTCCGGACGGGGACGCCTTGCTCTACAGTACCTACCTGGGCGGAGACCACTACGACATACCCCACAGCCTGGCCTTCGACCCCTTGACCGGCACCATCGCCATCATGGGTTCCACCGGATCCCTGGACTTTCCCGTCACCGCCAACGCCTATCAATCCACCCATGCACCAGGCGTTCCCGAGTTCGGGCAATGGGGCATCCCCTACAGCCCCAACAGCCCAGGGGATTTCGACCCGGAAGAACAACCCCAGGGAACGGATTATTTCCTGTCCGCCTTCAACGCTGCCGATTTCACGCTGAACGGCAGTACCTATTTCGGAGGCAACAACTCCGACGGCTGGAATACCGCCCCGGAACTCTACCACAACTTCGGCGACATCTACCGGGGCCAATTGGATTTCGGGCCGGACGGGTCCATCTGGCTCGCAGGCTGTACCAGGTCCACCGACCTCGTCCTGCCGGGCAGTCCACCCCATGCCGGACAGCAGGACGGCTTGATTGCCGGGTTCAGCAATGACCTCTCGAACCTCATCGCCGGCCGCTATTTCGGGGGGTCGGAAAACGACGCGGCTTATGGCATCTCTGTAGCCGCGGACGGCAGTTTCGGCAACCTCGGCAACCTTGAAGTGCTCGTCGGAGGCGGGACGGCCTCGTTCAACCTGCCCTTGCCCCCGGGCAGCTACCTGCCCGGATTCTCCAGCCCCGCCGGGGTGGCCGATGGCTGGGTGGGATTGTTCACCGCATCAGCCACCGGGATGCAGACTGATCACGCCACCTATCACGGCAGGGACACCTACGACCAGGTCTATTTCGTGGACCGCGGAACGGACGGCAGCCCATACGCCTTCGGTCAGGCACACGCCGGCCTTCCCGTGATCGGAAGTGTGTATTCGAACGCCGACGCGGGCCAATACGTTACCCGGTTCTTCGACGATTTGAGCGACATCACCTGGCAGACCAACATCGGGTCAGGCATGAACGCCATCGACATCAGCCCCACCGCCTTCCTCATCAGCGACTGCAACCAGATCTACCTGTCGGGGTGGGGAGGCAGCACCAATTTTGCCGGCGGTGGCACGGCGGACCTGCCCACCACCCCCGACGCCTTCCAATCCTCCACGGATGGCAGTGATTTCTATCTGGCCGTCCTGTCCCCGGACGCGGAAGACCTCGTTTACGCCACCTACGTGGGCGGTCCCAATACGGCAGAACACAACGACGGAGGTTCCTGCCGCTTCGACGATGGTGGAACGGTGTACCATTCCGCCTGTGCCTCATGCTACTCGTGGGATGATTTCCCCACCACGCCTGGAGCTTGGAGCGAGACGGATCCGAGCCCGACGGGTACCACCGCTCCAACCAACAGCTACAACGCCGCCAACCCCTTCAGCACCAGCTGCAACATGGGGGTCTTCAAGTTCGCCTTGGGCAGCCTCAATGCCGCCATCGACCTCGACACGCCGGGCACCCTGTGCATCGGCAACAATGTCCAGTTCGACAACAACACGCCGGGCAATGCCATCTTCACCTGGGACTTCGGAGATGGTGTCTTTTCCAATGAAGCGGAACCCGAGCACCTCTTCGGCATACCCGGCACTTATGAGGTGACCCTGATCGCAGAGGATCCGCTCGGCTGCCTCGCCTCCGATACGGCCTACATCGATGTCGTCATCGAGCCGGATGCCGACCCTGCCGTGGCCCCTTTCGACCCCCTCTGCCTCGGGGATGA
>CALKUW010000100.1 GCA_937996585.1 uncultured Flavobacteriales bacterium | reverse complement strand
TGCTACGGCTTCCGTGGATGACGGTTCCTGTGAGATTTCCGGTGCGAACCCCTGTCCGACCGACCTCGACGGTGACGGTGCTACGGCGGTGGGTGACCTGCTCTTGCTCCTCGGTGGCTTCGGCCAGGCCTGCGAGTAAGGCTCCATCACATGACATTGCTGGAAAGGCGCCCCCCGGGGCGCCTTTCTTTTTGCACCTGTCAACGGAAGGGCAACGCCCATGAACAGGCTGTCGGGCGAGCGGGGGCTTCATGCAGTTTCACCCTGTCGGACGGCCACGGAGGTGCCGCCGACAGCTTCTAGGTTTTGGTTACGGGAGGCCGTTCGAAACGTCGGATGGCCTCCTCAAAACCTGCAGGTGCCCCTGCTACCTTGGCGGTCATGAGTTGGAAAGATGACGCAGCCCTTCTGCTGCTCCGCCTCGGAGCAGGTGGGCTCATGGTGCCCC
Source organism: uncultured Flavobacteriales bacterium (assembly GCA_937996585.1). Lineage (GTDB taxonomy): Bacteria > Bacteroidota > Bacteroidia > Flavobacteriales_D > Sanyastnellaceae > UBA8752. The sequence goes on along the minus strand of CALKUW010000100.1, from coordinate 4,020 downwards.
ACGGATGGGGCAAATTGGAACGCTTGCGGACCGGACTTGCCGAAGGCGAGGTGAAGTTCTATGACTGGATGGGCCTGGGCGAAGAGGTCTCCCTTGGCCTCGCCGTATTCGGGGAGCTCGTGGCCCCGGTGTTCATTGTGGTGGGCTTGTGGACGCGTTGGATGTCCGTACCGGCGGCGATCACCATGGCGGTGGCGGCTTTCGGGGCCCATGCGGGTGACCCCATCAGCGACAAGGAGCACGCCCTGTTGTTCCTCGTGCCGTTCGCGGTGCTCGCACTGATGGGCGGTGGCCGTTACAGCCTCGGGTACCGCATTCGGCGCCCCAAATAGGAGCTGGTTCTCTCGCTTGACGTTTAGCCGAGGGCGTCGAGTTGGGCCCGGAGTACCTCGATCTTGGCTACGGCGTCGGCTTCCTTGGCGCGTTCGGAGGCGACGACCTGTTCCGGTGCGCCGTTGACGAACTTTTCGTTGCTGAGCTTCTTGCGGACGATGTTGAGGAAGCCTTCCTGGTACTCGAGGTCCTTACGGATCTTGTCTTTCTCGGCGTCCAGGTCGACGGCGTCGCCCGCCGGAATGAAGAATTCGTGGGTCTCCACGACGAAACCGAAGGCCCCGGTCACTTTCTCTTCCACACGCTCCACACCGGTGACGTTGCACAGGTGGCAGACCACGCTTTCCAGGTCGGCGGGGTAGGGCTTTCCATCGGTGTCGACGATGACCTTGAGGTCGAGGGCCTGCTTGTTGGGGATGTGGCCTTTCTGGCGGATGCCCCGGACCTCGGCCACGATACGGGCGGTCTGGTCGAAGTCGGCGAGGAGCTGACCGTCTACGGTGTCACCCGAACGCGTCGGGAAGGGCGAGGTGCACAGCAGCGTTCCTTCAGGCCGCTCCTGAAGCAGGCTGTAGACTTCTTCGGTGAGGAAGGGCATGAAGGGGTGCAGCAGCGACAGCATGCGCTCGAAGAGGCGCACCGTGGCGTCGTAGGTTGCCCGGTCGCACGGCTCCCCGTAGGTCGGTTTGGCGAGTTCGAGGTACCAGGAACAGAAGTCGTCCCAGATGTGCTTGTAGGTGGCCATGAGCGCCTCGCTCAGACGGAATTCGGCAAAGCTCTGCTCGATGTCGGCCAGCACCTGCTCGGAGCGGGCTTCGAACCAGCGGATGCCGGCGGCCGCGTGGTCGGGCTGGGCAGCGGTGTCGCTGACTTCCCATCCCTTCACCAGGCGGAAGGCGTTCCAGATCTTGTTGGAGAAGTTGCGGCCTTGCTCGCAGAGGCCCTCATCGAACGGCAGGTCGTTGCCTGCCGGTGAGGTCAGCAGCATGCCGACGCGAACCCCGTCGGCCCCATACTGCTGCATGAGTTCGATGGGGTCGGGGCTGTTGCCGAGCGACTTGGACATCTTCCGGCCTTGTTTGTCCCTGACAATACCGGTGTAGTAGACGTTGCGGAACGGCGGGGCTTGACGGTACTCGTAGCCGGCGATGATCATCCGGGCGACCCAGAAGAACATGATTTCCGGAGCGGTGACGAGGTCGTTGGTGGGGTAATAGTAATCGACCTCTTCCTTGGTGTAGAAGCCGTCGAAGACGCTGATGGGCCAGAGCCAGGAGCTGAACCAGGTGTCCAGGACATCCTCGTCCTGGCGCAGGTCGGCCGGGGTGATGGTGCGGCCGGCGGCTTCCGTTGCCATCGCAGCGGCGGTGTCAGCATCGGCGGCGACCACATACTTCGCCTCGGCAGACGTCGGCTCTCCCTCGTAATACCACGCCGGGATCCGGTGGCCCCACCACAGCTGGCGGGAGATGCACCAGTCCTTGACGTTCTCCATCCAGTTGCGGTAGCTGTTCTTGAATTTGGCGGGGTGGAATTGGATGGTGTCGTCCATCACATGGTCGAGGGCGGGCTTGGCCAGTTCCTCCATGGCGACGAACCACTGCATGGAGAGGCGCGGCTCGATGATGGCGCCAGTGCGCTCGGAGCGGCCCACCTTGTTGGGGTGGTCCTCCACCTTGACTAGGTGGCCGGTCGTATCGAGGGCCGCGGTGAAAGTCTTGCGGGCTTCGAACCGGTCTTGCCCCTCGAATTCCCCGCCGACCGCGTTGACTGTGCCGTCGGGGTTGAGCATGTCGATGACCTCGAGGTTGTGCTTCTGGCCGAGTTCGTGGTCGTTCGGGTCGTGGGCGGGGGTCACCTTGAGGCAGCCGGTTCCGAACTCGCGGTCGACGTACTCGTCGAGAATGATCGGGATGCTGCGTCCGGCGACCGGTACGATGGCGCGCTTTCCATGCAGGTGGGTGTAGCGCTCGTCCTCCGGGTGAATGCAGATCGCGGTGTCGGCGAGGATGGTTTCCGGACGGGTCGTGGCAATGGTCAGCCAGTCGTCTGTGCCCTCCACCTGGTAGCGCACGTGGTGGAGCTTGGACTGCTCCTCGGTGTGGATCACTTCCTCGTCGGAGACGGCCGTGAGGGCTTGGGGATCCCAATTGACCATGCGCAGACCGCGGTAGATGTGGCCCTTGGCGTGCAGGTCGAGGAAGGTGTCGATGACGCTCCGGGAGTAATGCTCGTCCAGTGTGAAGTTGGTCCGCTGCCAGTCGCAGCTGGCGCCGAGTTTGCGGAGCTGCTTCAATATGATGCCGCCGTGCTCGCGTGTCCAGTCCCACGCGTGCTCGAGAAAGGCGTCGCGGCTGAGGTCGGACTTCTTGATGCCCTGATCGCGCAGCTTGCGGACCACCTTGGCTTCAGTGGCGATGGAGGCGTGGTCCGTCCCCGGCACCCAGCAGGCGTTCTTGCCCTGCATGCGCGCGCGGCGGACCAGCACGTCCTGTATGGTGTTGTTCAACATGTGCCCCATGTGGAGCACGCCCGTTACGTTGGGCGGGGGGATGACCACCGTGTAGGGCTCCCGCTCGTCCGGGACGCTGCGGAACGCTTTGGCATCCTCCCAGGTCTGGGTCCATCGGTCCTCGACGGAGGTCGGGTCGTACTGTGAGGGGATCTCTTGTGCCATGGCGAAAACGTACGGAGCGGTTGCGGCGCCAAATTTAGCCTGTTAAAATCGCGTTAACCCTACCGGATGAAGGAGAAAGGCGGGTTTATCTTCACTTCGGAATTCAATCAATCCCTCATTATGAAGAAGGTTCTCCTCACCCTCGCCGTGGTTTTCGGCGGATTCATCATCGCCGGAGCCCAGGAAGTGGTCAACGGTCCCATCATCAGCCTCGACAAGGAGGTGCACGATTATGGCACCATGGACCAAGGTGGAGACGGCAACTGCGTTTTTACGGTCACCAACGATGGTACCGAGCCCCTGATCATCTCCCGCTGCAAGGGTTCTTGCGGTTGCACGGTTCCCCAGTGTGACAAGGATCCCATCATGCCCGGCGCCACCAGCTCCATCAAGGTCAAGTATGACACGAAGCGTGTTGGCCCGATCAATAAGAGTGTGACCATTACCTCCAACGCCTCCAACGAGCCGACCAAGGTGATCCGCATCAAGGGTAAGATTGAAGCTGTTGCCCAGACCGTGGGTGCCCCCGTCAAGGAGGTTGCCGGTCCGACCAACAAGCAGTAATCTGCCGGGCGAAAGCCCCCAATGAAACTGAAGCCGCTCCGGGAAACCGGGGCGGCTTTCTTTTTGCCCGCCTTGCGCCGAACCTGCTGCGGTGTCGCCCTGTTGTAGGGGCATGTTCGGATTGTTCAAGAAGGACCCGGTGGAGAAGCTGCGCAAGGAGCACGCCCGCCTGTTGTCGGAGGCGCACCGCCTCAGCACGGTCGACCGTGCGCGCAGTGATGAGATGACCGCCAAGGCGGCAGAAGTGGAGGCGCAGCTCGTGGCCCTCCAGAACGGGAGCCCGTCATGAGGACGGTCGCCATCATCGGAGACAGCAAGGGTATCGGCCTTGCCCTGCGCCAACGTTTGCTGGATCGCGGGAACAAGGTCATCGGGGTATCCCGAACCGGCTCGCAGGCTGAGGGGAACTACACGGGCCTTGTGTTTGACGCGGCGGCGCATCCATG
>CALKUW010000099.1 GCA_937996585.1 uncultured Flavobacteriales bacterium | reverse complement strand
GTTCAATTCAACAGTGACGGCACGGCCCAAGAGCTCGATGCCGACGGCAACATCCTCGCGAGTTTCTCATACCTCGTGACGGAGGTGGATGGTCAGTGTGCCCTGGCCTCCACCGTTTCCGACTGCGAAGTCCAGTTGCTTTCCTTCAACGGCGACGCATCCGCCATGATCATGACGCTGGACGGGGCGGAAGCCACATTGACCCCGACCGCCTGTGCCTTCGCTCCCGAGCTTGGAGACGTGACGGTTTCGAATGTGCCCTCGGCTTTTGCCACTGCAGATGGTGCCCTTGAGGTGACCATCGCCGATGGTGTGCCCACTTCCATCGCCCTGACCGGTGTCAATGGGGGACAGGACTATTCGTTTGCCTACCCCGGCAATGTGGAGGGTATCCTGGCCGGATCCTATTCAGTGACCGCGCTCGATGCCGACGATTGCGCAAGCAATGCCATCTCCGTCATGGTGCCCTATGCCCTCTGCTGCGACTGCGGTGTCAGCGATGCGGACACGGATGGCATCTGCGACGACATCGACAACTGCACAGACAAGTCGGCGCCCAATTACGCCGACCCGGCCAACACGCCCTGCGCCGATTGATGGACGAAGGATGAAATCCCGTGATCGAAAAAGGTCCGCTTCGGCGGGCCTTTTTCGTGGGCGGCGCGGCCGCCGGGAGGCTGCTCGGGGCTGTTGTTCCTCTTTTCGATCCCCCTTATCCGAATCAGACAATATAATTTCAGTCTTAGTCTAATTAAATATGGTTGAAAGCAGGTTATGGTTAACCTTACAGGGACCGAATCTCGACTTCATTTGATCGCCTGGCCATGCGCTGCCTTCTCATTTTTGCATTGACCGTCACAGTCGCGCCCTTGTTTGGGGCAGCGCCGGCTGTGAATCCCGACAGTACAGATTGCGCCGCAGTTGCGGAATTCATGGTGGGCAATGTGCTCACGATGGAGTACTCGGTTCCACAGGACGATGGGTACTGCCTGCAGGTGCAGACCTTCCTTCATTTCGATGAGGATGGCACGGCCAGTGAGATCCTGTCGGACGGCACCGTGCTTTCCAGTTTCGCCTATGTCCTGACCCCGAGCGGAGGCCAATGCATTTTGTCGTCGGGCACATCGGATTGCGATGAGCAGACCTTGGTCCTCGATGGGGCGGTGGTGAACATGACGCATGACGGGATGACGGCCACGCTGTCCGCCTCGGAGGTCGAATACGGCTGCACCGATCCGGCATATGCCGAGTACGATGCCGGAGTGACATTGGACGACGGCAGCTGCGTCACGCTGCTGGGGTGCCTCTGGCCCGATGCCTGCAACTACAATCCCTTGGCGGGTGCCGATGATGGGTCCTGCGAATTCAGCAGCTGCGCCGGATGTCGGGACGAGGCCGCGTGCAATTACGATGCGACGGCCACGCTCGACGGGCCGCTCGGGACCTGCATCTATCCGATCGTCTTCCAGGATTGTTCCGGAAACTGCTTGAACGATGCCAATGCCAACGGCATCTGCGACGAGATCGAGGCCATCGGCGTGGACGGGTGCACCGATGCGGAAGCGACGAACTACAATCCGGCGGCCACCAACGACGATGGAAGCTGCTACAGCTACACCGAGGCCGGGTGCATGGTCAATTCCGCCACGAACTACGACCCGACGGTCAATGTGCAGGGCGAACCGGTTGAGGCCTACTGCATTTTCCCGTGGTACGGTGCCTCCATGTTGCCCAGCGCGGACTGCGCGGATCCGTCGGCGTGCAACTACGACGCCACCGCCACGGGCTACACCGAATGCGACTATTGCCTGGGGTGCACGGATGACGGCGCCTGCAACTATGACAGCAGCGCGCTGTACGATGACGGGTCCTGCTCCTATGTGGGGTGCTCGGGATGCACCAACGCCTGCTCGGCGAACTACGACAACACCGCCGTCATCGATGACGGCAGTTGCGACTACGCCAATTGCGGTGGGTGTACGGACAGCGAAGCCGACAACTACGATGCGGGGGCGACCCTCGATGACGGGTCCTGCCAATATGCGGGATGCACCTTCCCGTCCGCCTGCAATTACGACCCCACGGCCAACGTGGACGACGGATCCTGCAGCCTGCTCGATGCGGCGTCACTCAGTGCGGTGAACGTGGTGTCGGGCGCCACCGCCTTCGGCGCCTCCGATGCGGAAATCAGCGTGACGGTGGACAGCGGGAATCCGGTTGCCCTGTTGCTCGACGGCCTGAATGGTTCGGCCGACTACACGTTTGCCTACCCTGGCATCTATGACGGCATCGCACCGGGTTACTATTCGGTGACGGTCGAGGATGGTTTCACCTGCGCCAGCAATGCCATCCAGGTCACGGTGTCCTATGCCATCTGCTGCGATTGCGGGGTCAGCGACGCCGACACCGACGGCATTTGCGACGACACCGACAACTGCATTGACAAGACGGCGCCCAACTACGCTGATCCGGCCAATACACCCTGTATCACCGATTGATGAAGACCCCATGAGGATGCAGCCCTTTTTCTCCCACACCCAATGGATCAACGGCATGACACGCTTTTGTTCTCTCTTCCTTTTGCTCATTCCTGCAGCCCTGATGCACGCCCAGACGGATTGCGAGGTGCTCAACGTCCAACAGCTGTACGACAACTATCTCGGCTTCACTGTGGATACGGTCATCCTCCAGCCCGACGGTTCCTTTGAGATCCAACTCAGCAATGGCACCACGTTCACCCAAATCCTCGGTTGCACGGATTCGACCTATACCGAGTACAATGCGGCGGCCAACAC
>CALKUW010000098.1 GCA_937996585.1 uncultured Flavobacteriales bacterium | reverse complement strand
TTTGGAATATCCCTTGACCGCGAGTTGGTCAAAGGGGCATTGGGTCACAGTTGCGAAGCCGGTGCATATCGGGTTTTTCGCGACCGGTTTCCCCACCGCGAGGTGGACATGGAGATGTTGGACGCGGTCAGCAGCACCTATCGAAAGGAGGTTCACCGGTATTTCAAGTTCAGCCCGGCGCTGGCACCCATGCCTTCTTCGGAACGTGCATTGACTTTCTTGCGGGAACGGGGATTCCAGATCGGCTTGCTCAGTGACCTTGATGACGATACCGTTTCCATGCTGTTGCAGCGTTTGGGTTGGGACAGCGGGGTTTTCGATGCCGTTCATTCGGCGTCGGATGCATCGTGCAAGGCTGCGCGATTGACCGGACTTATGGATGCGATGGGTGCGGTCAGTGGGGATGATGCGATGTATGTGGGTGTAGCGCCTTGTGACATGGAAGCCGGAAGGCAGGCCAATTGTGCCTTGGTCATGGCCATGGAGGCCACCGGGCGGCTGTTCGAAAGGGAGGAATTGGACCAGGCCGATGGCTTCTTGGATTATCCCGATGAGCTGGTTGGTGGGTTGCTCATCCGAAGGGAGCCGATACGACTAGGACGGGTTTAAATTCGGCGCAGTCATTCGAACAGCATGAGCCGCGCAGACCGTGTGGGCCGAAGCCGGGCCCACGATCTTTCCGCTTTGTCCACCTCCATCGGGGTGGCCCTGACGCTTACCCTCCTCGGGGGCTTGGTGGCCGGTGCACTGTTGGTGCGCGAGCTCAAGGCGGATTGGATGTCGGCCCTCCGTGTTCAGGTCATCCTTTCGGAGGTTCCAGCAGGAGCGGAAGAATTGGAGCCCCTGAAGGAGCGCTGGCTGCAACATCCTGCAGTGGGGTCGGTGGACTATCTCGACCCGGAAATGGAGGCAGCGGCCCTTGAACGCGAGTTGGGCGAACCGTTCATGGAATTTCTGGGCAGCTCGCCACTGCCGGCTGTGATGGAACTGACCCTTGACAAGGGGTGGATGCAGGAATTCGGACTGGAGGGGTTGTCCGCAAAAACCGCCGAATGGATGGCAGAGCAAGGAGTGGAAAGGGTGGAATACCCCGAAGCGTTGTTGGGCCGTTTGGATCGGGGTTTTGACGATTGGGCGTACCCAGGATTGGTGGCGGTGGCGGTGCTGATGTTCATTGTCTTCGCCCAGATTTCCAATGTGGTCCGGTTGAGTGTGTTCGGTCGCCGCTTTCTCATACGCAGCATGGAATTGGTGGGGGCGCCTCCGCGGAGGATACGGACGCCGTTCATTGCAGAGGCCATGGGCTATGGTGTTGTGGGTGCCATGCTCGCTTACGCGATCGTAGTGTTCGGACTGTCCGGATTGCGCAGCATGCTGCCCGATACACTGGGCGCTTGGGATGGGGGACAGTTGGTGACCATACTTGCCGTTCAACTGGCGGTGGGCCTGGTTCTGACCAGTGTTAGCGCAGGTTGGGCCGTCAGCCGTTATCTCGGCGCCCGGCTGGACCGCCTTGTCTGAGCCCGAATTGCCCCCTTGGCCTGCAGGATTGCCCTATTTTCGCCACCATGAGCACGTCTCCCAACCCCGTTGAAGGGCGCAACGCGTTTCCTTTTGAACGCAGGAACTACATGTTCTTCCTGATTGGCATTGGCCTGCTCGTGGCCGGATACCTCCTCATGAGTGGAGGTGGGGTGGAAGACCCCAATGAGTTTTCCGACGCCATTTTCAGTTTCCGGCGGATCACCTTGGCGCCCTTGACGGTCATGGTGGGATACGGGGTGATCTTCTACAGCATCCTGAAGCGGTTTCCGTCGGAGGACACGGCGGCCTGATGGAATTGTGGGAGGCCATACTCCTGGGCATCGTCCAGGGATTGACCGAGTTCCTCCCCGTCAGCAGTTCTGGACACATTGAACTCGGCAAGGCCTTGCTGGGTGTTGAGGAGGCAGGATTGGCCTTCAGCGTGGTGGTGCACGGCGCCACGGCACTGAGTACGGTCGTCGTATTCCGTGAGGATATTGGGGCACTGGTGGGTGGCCTGTTCCGGCCGGGTCAAGAAGGAGTTCCCGCCCGGACCTTCGCGGGGTACGTGTTGCTTTCCATGGTGCCGCTTGCCCTGGTTTTCGTGTATTTCATGGACGACCTCGAGGGCTTTGTGGACGGTCGGATCGATGCTGTGGGCATGGCGCTGCTGTTCACAGCCACCTTGTTGTTCTGGGCGCACAGAAGGGGGCACGAGGGTGGACGGTTGGGATGGAAGCAGGCATTCTTCATCGGGTGTGCCCAGGCCGTGGCCGTGCTGCCGGGCATCAGCCGTAGCGGCTCCACCATCTCGGCGGCTTTGCTCTTGGGTGTGGATAGAAGCGAGGCGGCCCGGTTCAGTTTCCTGATGGTGCTGCCTCCGATCCTGGGCGCGACCGCATTGGAGGTGAAGGACCTCGTGGAACATCCGGAATTGTTGGAGATCATGACGCCTGCGGCCCTGATGGCGGCGGCCATTGCGGCTTTTCTGAGTGGATGGTGGGCGTGCCGCACCATGATGGCGCTGGTGAAGCGCAATGGATTCCTCGGTTTTGCCGTTTACTGTGCGATGGCAGGCATTCTGGCCATTGGATTGAGTGCCACATGACCACCACTCCACCCATGAAGCTTTCACAACTTCTCCTCCTTCTTTCGGCGGTTCTGCTGCTGTCTTCCTGCAACCCCAAGGTGCAGTTCAACGAACCCATGCCTCCGGGGCGTTACAACCTCCCCAACATTCCCAAGGCCTTTCGTGGCGTGATTGCGGATGGCGACGAGGTGTGGACCATCGGCAAGGACACCGTTCGCATCAACGATGAGGTGATGGTCAACGGGAAGGATTTTCTCCTTCGGCGCATGGCAGGCCACGTGGTGATGAGCCAGCCCGTCGCCGAAACCGGCCATTGGGAAATCCTGTTGTTGAAGCGGGATGGAGACGTCTTCCGGACGGCCAACTTCGATGACGACGAATCCTGGCTGAGGCAGACGGCTACCTTCATGGAAAGCCCACGCGAACGGATGAAATCCGGCGGAAAGCCAGGGTATTCCTATTGGCTCTTC
>CALKUW010000097.1 GCA_937996585.1 uncultured Flavobacteriales bacterium | reverse complement strand
AAGGTGGAGGACCCCTATCAGCCGGTGGTGGCGTGGTTCAACCGGAATGAGGCCGCCCTGCTCAAGGACCAGACGGACGAGGAGTACCGGTCGGTGCTCGAGGACATCACGGGATTGCCGGACATCGTGGACAAGTACTGTCCTGGAATACCTCCCGCGGAGCGGCCGGCTGCCATGGAGTTCGTGCTGCACGGATTGGCAGCATTCAATGAGATCGGGCAGTCCATCGTTGGTTCGGAAGTGACCTTCGGCGATCTGATCGGCAACCTTTTCGAACCGACGGAGGAAGATTGAACCTCCCCTCGGCCTCCCACCACCCGGCCATTGCGCTTTCCACCGTCCGCCACAAGGACGGGGTCTCCATCCTGCGCATCTTCTCAAGGGAGCACGGAATCGTAGGTTGCCTCGTTCGTGAGGGGGTCAAGGGGGGACGCCGCTCGCGCCATCTTCATGCGCCACTGGCCTTGCTCGACCTGGTTGGCATGCGCCACATCAAGGAGGACCTGTACCGTTACGACCGCGCCGAGCGCCTGATGCCACAGGTCATGACCACGGCGGAGGTGCCGCGGAGCGCCGTGGCCATGTTCCTGGCGGAATGCACCCTGCGCACCTTCGACTCCGGCACGGCCCATGGCGACGTATTCGATGCCCTCTGGCGGGCGGCCATCAGGGTTGAACAGGCGGAAGGCATCGGCCGGATCCACCTGTCTTTTCTGGCGGAAGCGGTGTCCCTTTCGGGACTGAAGCCGGATGCCGCGGTAAAGACACCCTCGGGAATGGAGCGCTTCAATCTCGCCACGGCGGAATGGGAATCGGGTGCACCGATGGGGGAGGATTACCTTTCGGCCTCCGAAGCGGAATCCTTCCTGCGCATTCAAGGCATGGATTTTGATGGGTTGCAGGCCGAAGTCCTCTCCCATGACACCCGGAACCAGCTTGTGCTGCAGCATGTCAGATACCTCCAACTCCACCTGTCCACCCCCCGACCCCTGCGGTCCTGGGAGGTCCTACGCACGGTGTTGGCCGAGGATTGATGCCTCCCGTTTCCCTGGCGTGGTGCGACTTTGGCTCGCGATGGCATTGGCTTTTCCCGGTGTGGCCAGCAGCCAGGTCATCGAGGTAAAGGACGGGGACGGCAATCCCTTACCGGCAGCCGTGATCAGCAACAACGCCGGAACGGCGCGCGTGACAGACCTCGAGGGCCGGCTGCAGTTGGACAGCCTTATCCGGCAAGGGGACACCTTGAACATCCGAAGCCTGGGGTTCGGGTCGCGTTCCGTGGCGATGCCGGAGCAATACCTCGACGTGGAGGTACAACTCTCCCCCGAGTCGATCAACCTCTCCGAGGTGGTGGTCGTTACGGCCGACCCCATCCGCCAGGTCGCCGGTGCCGAGACCGTGAGCCGGATCTCTGCGCGTTCCATTGCCCAGGCCGTTCCATCCAATGCCGCGACCCTGCTGTGGGAATCGGGGCAGGTGATGGTGCAGCAAAGCCAACAAGGCGGCGGTTCTCCGGTATTGAGGGGGTTCGAGGCCAACCGGATCTTGCTGGTGGTGGATGGCATCCGGCTCAACAACGCCATCTACCGCAGTGGCCACCTGCAGAATGCGCTGACGGTGGATCCCTTCGCCGTGTCCGGCGTTGAGGTCCGGCACGGAGCAGGGTCTGTTCAATTCGGCAGTGACGCGCTGGGCGGGGTGATCCATTACCGGACGCGGACGCCGGCATGGCAAACAGGAGCACGCGCCCGTGCGCAAGTCGGGTTCAGCTCCGCCGCCCGCAGTCCGCTCTTCCATGCGGATGCCGAGGCCGGTGGGCGGGCGTTCCATTCATTCACCAGCCTGACGCACAGGCGATATGGCGACCTCAGGATGGGCCGGTGGCGGCCCCATGGTTATGCGGATTGGGGGCGCATCCCCTGGGTGGTGCGCACGGAATTGGACGGCGCTGACGTCCGAGATGTGGTGGACAGCAATGTCACGGCCCACTTGCAGCCCGGGTCGGGCTACCATCAGACGGACGTGGTCCAGAAATTCCGTTTCGGCGGCATGGAACGCCATGTGGTACTCAACATTCAGCACAGCACGAGCTCCAACGTGCCGCGCTTCGACCGCCTCAATGACGCGGCTTCGGATGGGGGTCCGAAATGGGCACAGTGGGACTATGGTCCTCAGCGGCGCTCATTGGCCGCTCTGCATTTTCGGTCGCGCATCCGGGGGCTCGGCCAGGTCACCTTCACCCCATACTGGCAGCAGGTCGAGGAAACGCGCTTCAAGGCCCGCTTCGGCGAACAGGGTCGCGAAGTCCAGGAGGAGCGGGTGGACGTGTTCGGACTGCAGTTCGATGTCGACCAGCGGCTGGGCCCATGGAACCTTTCCTACGGAGCCCTCTGGGACCACCACAGGGTCTCGTCGGAAGCGCGGATGGAGCGGCGTGCGGACGGATTGTTGCTCGATGAAACGGTGCTGACCCGCTATCCAAACGGGGGCTCCGACATGGGTTCCCTTTCCGCATACGGTGGACTGACGCGACGGTGGAGCGACTGGCATTTGCATGCTGCTGCGCGCTACACACGTGGTTGGCTCGAGTCCCGTTTCGAGCCGCAGCCCGGTTTTCCGATTCCCGGCCCTTCCGTTGCCTTCAACGACGACGCCACCGTGGGTTACCGCCGGGGAGCCCTAACGGGCAGCACCACCATCAGGTGGAAGGGCCACAGCCGTTGGGGTGCCCACGCCGTGCTCGCTTCGGCCTTCCGCAACCCGAATGTCGACGACGTGGGCAAGGTGCGCGCCAAGGACGGGTACGCGGTGGTTCCCGCAGACAGCTTGCGTCCTGAACGGCTTTACAGTGCCGAGCTCGGGGGCCATTGGCGCACCAGCAACCAACGGCTCATTTTGAGGGGCAGCACCTTTACCACCTTGCTCGGGGATGCCATCCAAGCGGTGGATACCGCCTTGGTCGGTTCGGGTGGCGAACGCATCGAGACCCTCGTGGTGGAAGGCGACACCAACCTGATCCAGGTCAATGCCAACATCGGCCGGGCCACCTTGCGTGGGGGGCAGTGGCAAGCCCATTACCGGGTCGCCGAAGGCTGGCGCATGAGGGCCACCCTCAATGTCACCCGCGGCCGGGATGCCGATGGACGCCCCTTGTCCCACATCCCTCCTGCCTTTGGTCTGCTCGCGGCCCAGCGGTCCGGTGAATGGTTGACTTTCGATGCCCACGTGCGTTGGAGCGCTTGGAAACGGGCAGAGGACTACGGACCCGGTGCGACGGACAACCTCGCAGAGGCCACCCCCGATGGCACCCCGTCCTGGTGGACGATGGGCTTTGACATCGACGCGCGCCTGACCGAGCGCACAACCTTCAGTGTGGGCGTGCACAACGTGCTGGACCGTCACTACAAGGTCTTCGCCTCCGGCATCAGTGCGGCTGGCCGCGATTTCCGCTGCGGACTGCGGTGGTCGCCGGCGGGCTGATGCCGCTATCTTCGGGTCATGGAAGCCACGCGTGAAGCCATCGGGCAGGAAGCCCTCGCAAACCGGCTTGCCGAGCGTGCGGATGCCGGGACGTTGGCACACGCCATGCTGTTCACGGGCTCACCCGGTCGCGGTGGCCTGGCATTGGCCCTCGGCCTGGCCCGTCGCCTGCACTGCACGGGGCGGGAAGGGGGCGAGGCCTGCGGCCGTTGCCCCTCATGCCAGCAGCACGACCAGCTCCAGCATCCCGACCTCCATTTCACCTTCCCCGTTGTCAAGCCCCCCGGCAAGGACAAGGCACTGAGCTCGGATCAATTGGGCACTTGGCGGGAATTGTTGCGCGAGGCGGGCCCCCATTTCGACATGGTTGACCTCCGGGACAAGATGGCCCTCGGCAACAAGCAGCCTTTCATCTCCGTCCACGAGGCCGCGGAGGTGCTGCGCCGCCTTTCTCTGACCGCCCATGCCGGTGGATGGAAGGTGCAGGTCATCTGGGGTGCACAATCGATGCGCACCGACACCGCGAACAAACTGTTGAAGGTCATTGAAGAACCGCCCGCCAAGACGGTCTTCATCCTGCTCGCGGACAGCACGGAAAACATCCTGGCCACCATTCTGAGCCGCACCCAGATCGTACCGGTTCCGCCCGTTTCGAAAGGGGATGCGCGGGCTTGGCTGGAGGGCCAGGGTCTGGACAGGAGCCGCGTCGCGGATGCCGTGGACCTGTGCGAGGGAGACCTGGCCAAGGCCCGCCGCCTGGCCACGGAGGATACCGCAGGGGAGTTCGCCATGTTCGTGGACTGGATGCGCATCAGCTTCGCGCGGGATGGCCGCAAGGCGACTTCCATGGCGGATGCGTTCCACGACCTCGGACGGGAGGACCAGAAGCAATTCCTCGCCTACGCGCTGCACATGGTGCGTCAGTGCATCGTGGGCAATTACGGCGCCGCGACAGCGGTACGGCTGCGCGCATCCGAACGGGGGTTCGCCGAGAAATTCTCAGCCTACATCCACCACGGCAACGTCGTGGACATGCAGTCCGAGTTGGAGAAGGCGGCGCGTGACATCACCGGGAACGTATACGGCCGGACCGTTTTCCTCGATTTGAGCATGCGGATGATGGAACTTCTCCACCGCCCCCGGTAGCCGGATGCTCCCCCGCGCTATCTTTCGAATATGGGATGTGCCTCGTGCAGGAAAGGTGAGGATGGCAAGCCGCGAGGGTGCCGATCCAATGGCAATTGCGGCAACTGCGGTTGTGACGTGATGACCGTGTTCGATTGGCTCGAGGGGGTGCCCATCCCCGAGGGTCAGCGGCCGTTCGACATCGTGGAAGTGCGGTTCAAGCGCAACCGGAAAGGATATTACCGCATTGGCCAGGGCCGCAGGGTGCAGACCGGGGATGTGGCGGTCGTCGATGCCAACCCCGGTGAAGACCTGGGTGTTGTTTCGCTGACCGGCGAGCTCGTCCGGGCACAGATGAAGGCCAAGGGCGTCAAGGACACCCACGAAATCAAGAAGGTCATCCGCAAGGCGGAGATGGAGGACATCAACACCTGGCAGGAGGTGCGCAACCGGGAACAGGATACCCTCACCCGGGCCCGGGGCATCATCGCCGACCACAAGCTCGAGATGAAACTCGGAGACGTGGAGTACCAAGGGGATGGCACCAAGTGCACGTTCTACTACACGGCCGAGCAGCGCGTCGATTTCCGGGAGCTGGTCAAGGCGCTCGCCGGGGCCTTCAAGGTCCGGGTGGAGATGCGGCAGATCGGGGCACGGCAGGAGTCCGCGCGGATCGGGGGCATCGGCGTATGCGGCCGCGAGCTCTGTTGCTCCACCTGGTTGACGGACTTCCGCAGTGTGTCGACGGGCGCGGCGCGCTACCAGCAACTCTCGCTCAACCCGCAGAAGCTGGCGGGCCAATGCGGCAAGCTCAAGTGCTGCCTCAATTTCGAGCTCGACCAGTACAAGGAGGCGGTGGCACAGTTTCCGCCACCGAGCACGAAGTTGATGACCCGCAAGGGCAAGGCGGGACACTTCAAGACCGACATCTTCGGTGGACGGATGTGGTTCCAGTATTTCGACGACCCGACGGCGTCGCCGATTCCCATCGACCTCGAGGACGTGCGCCACATCATGGAAATGAACGCGCGGGGTGAGAAGCCGGATGACCTGCAGGGGTACGCCATCGCCGAGGAAGCCGCTCCCGAGGACGCGCTGTATGGCGACGTGGTCGGTCAGGACGACGTGGGCCGCTTTGACAGCCAGGGCCGTAACCGGGGCCGCGGCCGTGGGCGCAAGCGTGGCCGCAGCAAAGGCGGCGCCACCAATCAGGCCCAAGCCGCTCCGGCATCGGGCGGAGGAAACAGCGGCAGCTCCGGAAAGCGGCGCAAGAAGCGCCGAAGGGGCCGCGGAAACGACAAAGGTTCCAACGCATGAACAACACCCGGTTCCAGTCAGGAGTGGGGACATTGAATTTCACCGCGGCTGTCCTTGCGGTCTCGCTTTTGGGGATGCTGGCAGGATGCGGTTCGGGCCCTGTCGCATCCGATGCTGCGCCGGTGGATCCTGCGGGTTGGTCATCCCGGGATACGGTTCGGCTCCAGTTCGATGTGGCCGCACCTGAACACCGACACGACCTCCAGTTCGGATTGCGCCACAATCAGGACTACCCGTTCTCCAACCTGTACCTGTTCGTGCGCCTGACCTATCCCAACGGCAAGACCTTGACTGACACCTTGGCCTGCCCCCTCGCCGGTCCCGACGGGACGTGGTACGGGGACGGAGGTGAATGGGTCGACCACCGTATCGGATACAAACGGGGTGTCGCCTTCCCGCTGGAGGGCAACTACAGGCTCGACATCGTCCACGCCATGCGGCGCGATCCCCTTCCAGGCATCAGTGATGTGCGGTTTGCCCTGTTCGACCGGATGGCCGAGTAATTACTCGGCTTGGGGCAGGGGCGCAGGCTCGCTGCTGGACACCTCTCTTCCGGCGTCATCCCAGCCGTAGAATCCATCGCGAAGGTTGTACACCTCCTTGAACCCCTTGGAGGCGAGGAAGGACATGGCGTCCGCGCTGCGGCCACCGGCTGCGCAGTAGACGGCAATGGGGCGGTCCTTGGGGAGCTTCGAGGCCCTTTCACTGAAGTCGTCTTCCAGGAAATCAAGGAAGCAGGCGCCCTCGATGTGGCCCTTGTCCCATTCCCGCTGGGTGCGGACATCAATCAGCAGCAGGTCGGGCTTTTCCGAAACCAATGCCAGCAGCTCCGCATCGCTGATGTCCCGGGCCACGGCCGGCGTGGTCTGTTCGACCGGCGGACCGGCGGCTTCTGCAGGTGCAGGTGCGGGGGCAGGGGATGAACAGCCGGCCGTTTCGAGGCTGAGTAAACCGAGGAGGACCATCGTGGTGGCCCAAGGGGTGGGAAGCGTCATCCGTATCATGGTGCAACCAAAACTAGCTCCCGTGCCGTTTATCCCCCGCATCGTCCGGGATGGGAGGCGTGGGGCATGCTCCCTTGTTCCCCGCAGTATCTTGCCATCCTGCAAGCCCATGTTGAATTCGCATTTCCACCTGCACCTCCGTGCGGCCGCCTCGGCCTTGTTGATGGTCCTGTCCCTTCAAATCAATGGCCAGGACGTGCTCCCCTGCGGACAGCCGGACGCCCAGGCAGCCTTTGATGCCGCCCATCCGGGAGCCGCTGCGGCGCGTGCAGCCGCGGAACAGTCCACCCGCGAGGAGACGCGGCAATTGCTGCAGCGTGGCGGCGGCGACAATGAGCTGTACATCATTCCCGTGGTGTTCCATGTGATCCACGACAACGGAGAGGAGAACATTTCCGACGCCCAGATCCACGACGCCATGGACATCCTGAATGCGGATTTCAGGAAACTGAATGCGGATACCGGGCAGATCGTGGCGGGGTTCGTGGACATCGCCGCGGACGTCGATGTGGAATTCCGACTGGCCAAACGCGATCCGGAGGGCAACTGCCACTCGGGGATCAACCGGCTGCAGGATGAATTGACCTATGAGGGCAACAATGAGATGAAGCAGCTCATCCATTGGCCGCGACACAGCTACATGAAGGTCTACGTGGCGGCGAGT
>CALKUW010000096.1 GCA_937996585.1 uncultured Flavobacteriales bacterium | reverse complement strand
GGCCGCCTGTGGGTGGTCGGTGCGGTCGTTCGATGCGTCGACCGTCGGTGTGGAGAAGAGCCTCGCCGCAGCAGCAGCCAAAGGGGTGACCGTGGAAGCGGAGGTCGGGACCTGTCAGGAATGGGCGCCAGGCGAGGCGTTCGATGCCATCGGCCTGTTCTACCTGCATCTCGTTCCCGATTTGCGCCCGGCTTTTCACGGCCGCGTCTGCCGTTGGTTGAAGCCTGGCGGCGTGCTGGTGCTCGAGGGCTTCGGGCCGGGACAGCTCGCTTTCGACAGCGGAGGGCCCAAGGCCCACGACATGCTGTTCACGGTCGACATGCTGACGCGCGACTTCGCGGGCCTGGACATCGTGCAGGCCGAAACCCTCGAGGTGGTCCTCGATGAGGGGCCCTATCACCAGGGGCGGGCCGAGGTCACGCGCCTGGTGGCCCGCCGCCCGGCGTGATCACCAACCCAGTTCCGAGACGGGCCAGTGCCCGATGCGGCCATTGCCGCTGACCCACAGGACCTCGCCGTCGGGGCTGAAGCGGGCGGCGTAGAACGCGCTGTCCGACACATGCCGCCAGGTCCGTCCGCCGTCGTCGCTCACATCGATGCCGCCGGGCGAGCCGACGAGGGCGAGCTGCTGCCCGGCGGATCCGGGTCGGTAGCGGACCGACGAACCGTATCCCGGCCCGGTCCCGTCGGAGGCCAGCTTCCAGGTCGCACCCCCGTCCGAAGTGATGGCGGCGCGGGCCGTGTTGTCCTCTTTGGTCTCCCAGTTGCCGCCCCAGACGATGCCGTGGAAAGCGTCGGCGAAATCCATGGAAAACCCGCCCGTCATGGTTCCGCCCTGCTGGAGCGGCAGGCGCGTTACCGTCCAGTTCTCGCCCCGGTCCGTGCTGCGGAACACCCGTGAGGCGCCCCCGCCCGACAGCATCCAGACCGTGTCGCCCACGGCGCTGAGGTTGCCGTTGGAGGCGGCGAAGGCGGCTTCTCCCTTCTCGGCCGGAGGGACGCCTTGTCCGTTGGCACCGCATGGCACTTTTCGCCAGGACCGACCTCCGTCGACGGACCGAACCACGCAAAGGCAGCCGTCGATGGGGTCGCCCATGGCGACGAGGGTGGTGTCGTCCAGGGCGATGATGGCATCCAGGAAGGCCGCCGAGTCGTTTTCCTGCCACACCGTGACGCGCCGTCCCGTGATCGCTCCATCGGAGCCGAATTCGCCCCGGCGGATGAGGGCCGGGCTGCCCACGGCCGTGCCCACGAGGCCGCCATCGGCCAGGGCCAGTCCCCTGAAGTGGGTGCCGACCGCGGAATCCGTGGGGTCGGGAAGGCCCCCCCCAAAGATTTGGCGTTGCATTGTGCCCGCATCGTTGGTCACCCTGAGCCATTGCCCTTTGGACGAAGCGAACCAGGCCTCGGAAGCCGAAATGGCCTCGACCGCGCGCCAACTGCCATCCTGTTCGAAGACCTCGGAGGTAGTGGGCATGTCTTCCGAGCTGCACCCCAAAAGTGTCACCATGCAAAGGGTGAAAAGCGCGATGCCGGGCAACTTGGATGAATGGAAAGGCGTTTCAACTTTGAACATGGCGGACATGATGGAGGGATTTTCGTGGGCCAATTTGGGGCTCAACCTGATACCGGGAGGCATCCTGTGGGTCATCCAGGCCGCCGTGCGCCGCTGGCCACCGGGCGACGAACCCAATGCGCTTTACGGATACCGGACGAAACGCTCCATGGCGTCACGTGAGGCGTGGGCCTATGCCAACCGCCGAAGCATGGACCTCTACGCCTTCTATTCCTGGCCGCTGATGGCCGCCGCCGTGCCTTTTACGCTCTACACCTCCTTCGACACCGCGCAGCTTGTCTTGTATACGGCCATGACTGTATTGTGCGTGTGGCCTTTGGTGGTCATTGAACGCGCGCTCAAGCGCGGCGAACACCTTGTGGAATAAGATGGATGAGTTGGGTTTTCGGCTATTTTCAACCGGGAAAATGATGAGGAATCGAAGGTGCTTTTTGATGGGCTTCGTTGCGTTGGTGTTGACCGGATGCGTGCACGATCCGCTGTACATGCCAGAACCGCAGCCGGTGCCCGGTGGAGAGCCAACGGTGGTGGAGGGACCCTGCGATCCTGAAACGGTGTACTTCCAGGAGGACGTGCTGCCGCTCATCATTTCAAATTGCGCCCAGTCCGGATGCCACGATGCAGCTTCGGCGGAGGACGGGATTGTCCTCGAGTCATTCAGCAGCATCCTCTACGGGGATGACAATGACCTCGTGGTTCCCGGACAGCCGGGTGAGAGCGAGCTCATCGAGGTCATCCTCGAGACCGATCCCGACAAGGTCATGCCGCCGCCGCCAGCCGAGCCGCTGGACCCCGCGATCGTGGACCTCATCGCCGAGTGGATTGCCCAGGGCGCGCTCAACCTGAGCTGTGAGGAGGCGGAATGCGACACCACGGATTACTCCTGGTCGGGCCGCATCCTGCCGCTGTTCGAGCTGAATTGTGCCGGTTGTCATGGCGGTGCCGAGCCCGATGCGGGTCTCATCATCACGGAGCACAGCCAGGTCCTGACGGCCGTGGCCTACCTGTCGCTGCTCGAACACGTACAGCAGCTCGATGGTTATTCACCCATGCCGCCAACCGGTCCCGGCCTCGATTCCTGTGAGGTCGCGGCCATCGAAAGCTGGATTGCGGATGGCATGCCTGAGAACTGATGATGAACAGCCAACCGATTGCTTTGCTCTTGACGGTCCTGTCTGTGGGATGGACCGGATGTTACTACGACGTGGAGGAGACCCTGTACGGTCCGGAGGGCTGTGACCCTGCGCCGGGCAAGTATGCGGCGGACATCGAGCCGCTGGTGCAGGCGAACTGCACGGAATGCCACGGCGGACCGGCGCCTTCCGCAGGCCTCAGTTTTGAATCATACGACAACGTATCCGCGCTGGCTCCGGCCATGCTGGAGCGCATGGTGCTGCCCACCGCCGATCCGCTGTCCATGCCG
>CALKUW010000095.1 GCA_937996585.1 uncultured Flavobacteriales bacterium | reverse complement strand
GATGGGGGCCAGGATGCCCGGAAAGCTTTCCAACCATGCCGTGATGGCCTCGGGCCTGTTGCCCAGGATGTAGGTGAACAGGGCAAACCCGGCGAAGGCATTCCGCAGGTGGTTCTGCGAAAGCCCCACCTTGGCCATGCCCAGCAACGACAACGACACGAGGGGGACACCGCCGGTCTCCTGCTCTGCTTCTTCGCTTCCCTCTTCCGCCCCCCCATCCACGGATTCCGCCGAAGCCTCAGGTGCAGGTTCCTTGACGCGGGAGCGCAGGATGTCCTGCAGCGCTTTCGCAGCATCCTTGCGGATGGCGACCAGCTGCAATTCACTGCCGCTTGACCCCGCCGTATCCACCCGGAGTCCAGTCAGCCCGAACACCTGCTGTAAGGGCCCTTGGAACAATTGAATGGTCTGAATGCGCTCGAAGGGCACCTGCAGCCGCTCCCTTCGCAAGACGCCCTTCTCGACGACGAGCACCTCCCCTTCCACGTGGTATTTGAACCTCAGGTAATACAGGATGGCATAGCCGCCCGTGAGGATGACCAGGGCGCTCCCCCCCCATACTGCGTTGCGCCAGAAATCTTCACCAAGGGTGGCGCCGATGAGCAGCGGCCACGCCTGTTGCCCCGCCCGCCACAGGAACTGGACCGCGAGGATGAGCACCCCCATGGGATGCTGGCGCCGGGGATCGATGAAGTCCATCAGCCCTTTCCCGTCCGGGTATCGAGTACCGCACGGAGGACTTCCGCGCCCTCCTCGTCCAGGCCCGCGATGCGGAGGTTGCCACTGCCACCTGCGGTGTAGAGCTTGAGGTGCTTCAAATGGAAAAGCCGGGACACCACACCCTGCGTCAATTCGAGGTGTTGGATCTGCGCATACGGTACCGTGACCGTAGAGCGCGAGAACCAACCCGACCTGTAGGTGATGTCGCGGTCGCGCACCACATACCCCCGCCGCGGAAAGCCCAGCAGCTCCTCAGTCAACCAGAACAGGGCCAGGACGCCCTGCACTCCGGCCGGAATCAACCAATATCGTGAGCCTTCGCCAACAGGCAGCTCCACGTCCGGCCAGAACATTCGGATGATGAGGGGCGAGAACACGGCCAAGGCCAGCAGCAACTGGATCAGGGTCCACGTCAGCAGCCGCAGCGCCCTGTATCGCTCGGACACCGGCGTGAATGCCAGCTCCCCGAGGACGGGCACCTGCGACAGGTCTATTTCACGGTTCACGGGAACCTCCATGGGTCATTCCGAGAAAATGCGCTTCTCCACAGAACCGTCCGAATACTGGATGAGCATGAGCTCACCGGCAGCGGGGCGCACCTCACGACCGAGCACATCGGTGATGCGCACGATTTCGCGGTTCGACTGAGGAAGGAGTTCACCCACCGACATCGGTTCGCTGCACGATTGGACGAAGAACTGCCACGCCTCGAGGGAAGCGTCGATGTCCTGGTTGCCCCAGACACCCGGCCAGCTGTGGCCGCCGCCCTGAACGGTGTAAAGCCAGACCTGGGCGCAAGACCCTTCAGCGCCCCACTTCTGGTAGTCCACGGTCGTCTCGTCCCACGGTGCCGTGTCGTCGAAACTGCCGGATTCCTCCAGGCCGATGCCGTAAAGGTTGGCAAAGAAGGCCATCGCATCTGGCGTGCTGGGGTACACACCCCAACCGCCCGTGTTCTCGGAATCACCTTCGTACAGACTCACTTCGTCAGCCGTGCCGTGGACTTCGAGGATGGGCACCATGTAGGCGGGGCTGCATTCGGCTTGGATGTCGGACATCAGGATGCCGGCGATCGGTGCTACCGCCCTGAATTCGCTGGACGCCTCGCAAGCGAGCAGGTAACAGAAGTCGCCCCCGTTGGAGAATCCGGTGCCGAACACCCGCTCGGCATCGAGGCCGTACGCTCCGATCAACTCCTCGCGCAGTCCGGAAATGAAGGCCACGTCGTCCACGAACTCGAACTGGTGGAAGTCGTACCCCACGTTCCAGAACTGGTCGCCATAATCGTCCTCCGTGCCTTGCGGATAGCAGACCGCGAAGCCGTAATCATCGGCGAGGTCATTGAAGCCCGACCACTGGATCATGCCCTCGGCCGACCCGGAATATCCGTGGAAGACGAAAACAAGCGGGCAGTTGTCCGGCGCAGTGGTCGGCTCGTAGTAGTAATACTCGCGGAGCTCCTTGCCGTCGGGGTATTCACCAAAGAAGATGGCCGTCACGTCGGCCGCCTGGCTGTTGTTGTCGGCCACGTCGTCCGCGTCACCGTTCACGGCGACGACCTCAGCCGACACGCTGTATGAACCGCTCTGGTCGAAGGGCAGCACCCCATCCAGCGTGAACGTGTGGCTGTCCGCCGTGCCGAGTGCCACGCCGTCGATGGTGGTCTGGCCGGACTCCGCGCCCATCGTCCACGCGATGGTGTAGGAGTAGACGCTGTCCCCGCCGAGGTTGACCACGCTGCCCTCGAGGTCACCCACCGAGGGCGCGATGGCGACGGGGGCGAGGTTGATGCCCGTCATGGCCAGGTCGAGTCCGCCCGGCTCGAGCACCGCCACGTCGTCCAGGGCCCAGCCGTACAACCAGCCACCGCCGTCGTTGTAGCGGAAGGCGAGGTGGACGGAGGTTTCGCCGATGACGTCCTCAAGGTTGACCACCTCGAAGTCCCAGGCACCGTCGTCCGATCCGATCAACGCCTGCATCAGCGTCCAGTTCTCGCCCCCATCGAGGCTGTACTCGATAAAGGCGCCTTCGGTCGTGCCCTGGTAGGTGCCCCCGTCGAAGTAGGTGGAGAAGGCCAGAATGGCGTTGTCGACACCCGAAAAATCCAACTCCGGCAGGATGAGGTAGTCCTCGCTCTTGTCGCAATCGCAGCCGTCGTCATTGGTCGCGATGATGTTGCCGTGCGGGGCAATGGCCCACCACTGGCTTTCAAGCTGGGCGCTCGTGCCGGTGAGCCAGCCACCATCCGTGGCAAGGGTCTGTTGGCTCCAGCCATCGGGCAGGACGCCCGCGTCGAAGTTCTCGGTCAGCAATACGGTTTGCGCCTGCGCGGTGAGTGCGCACAGGGCCATGAAGAGGCAGAGAATTCTGGTCATGGGTCCAAGGTATGGACCACATCCGATTGAAGGGTCACCTCACCGCTGGAGCACCCAGCGCACCGGACGCCTCCCCTGCACCTCGATGATGTACGTCCCCTGATCGAGATCCGTGGCATCGAGGACCGTGTGGCCTGTTGCGGTCACACCATCGAGCACCCTCTGGCCGAGAATGTTGCGGATTGCGAATGCCAGGCCCGCATCCACCCCCGAGAGGGTCACCCGTCCGGTTCCGGGGTTCGGGAAGACAGACACGGGCGATGTGAATTCATCCACCGCTGTGAAGGCTTCACACGGCGATTCCACTACCCATCGGTAGAAATAGTAGTAGTAATCGAGGGGCGAATCCGTGGTGTTGGAGGTGATGCTCATGCGGTCCGCCACGGCGATGGGAAATGCCCCGGAGGGCACCGCATTGTTCCTGAACAAGCCTTCGTTCTCCCCTTCGATGCCCATGGCGAAGCCCGTACCATTCGGCATCTCCACGCCGATGGGCAGGGTGTTCCAGCCCTCCTGCAGGGCGAAGGACGCCTGGAAGATCGTCGTGCCGTCGGCCTCGCGGATGTAGAGGTCGATGGTGAAGGCCGTTTCCGCCAGCATGTCCACGCTGGTCAGGATGGTCGGTTCCGAGACGGAAAACAGCATGTCCCAATTGTCGTTGTAGTGGAATCCACCGCCGCCGAGCTGTTCGGTGGAAACCGGCCCGCCGAGCGCCACCTCGGCGTTCGCATCGGGATTGTAGAACGGCGATGCAGCATCGGTGCACCCCAGCACCGGCGCGATGCAGGATCCGTCATCGAGGCAGGCTTCCGCATTGAAGTTCGCCGCCGTCTCCGACATGCAACCCGCAACGAAGCAGCACGAACCGTCGTCGATGGTCGCAACCTCTGAATAGTTCACCGCGGCCGGGTCCGTGCACCCGCACTCCGGCAACAGTGAATACCGCCAGAGATCGTGGTAATAGGTGTTCGAGCCGTCCTCGAAACCGCCCGTGAGGTAGGCGTGGCAACCGAGGACGAAGCTGCCCGGTGCCCAGCGTGCGCCACCGGGGTGGGCGGGCAATTCGGTCCAGCTGTCGGACGCAGGGTCGTATTCCCAGAATTCCCCGTAGTCGAGGGGTCCGTGGTTGTCACCGTCACCGCTGAGAATGTAGCCCTTGCCGTTGGCGGCGAATTGGGTGCCGGCCACGCGGGCCTCACCGGGGAAATCGTCCAGCTGGGTCCAGGCGTCCGTCGCCGGGTCGTAAACGTGGAAGTCCCGGTAGATCGTCAGGCTGCCCCCTTCCGGATCGCCGTGGCCGAAGCCCACATAGGCCTTGCCATCGAGCCCGAAGTAGAAGGGGTGGTGGCGGTTGCCCCATTCGAATTGGGCCCGCACCTCCCAGCTGTCGGCCGCGATGTCATAGGCCCACCAGTCGCCGAGGTTGTTCCCGTTGCTGCCCAGCCCTACGAACACGTGGCCGGCGGTCAGCACCATGGCGGGGTGATTGCGCCCCACCCCGGGAAAGTCGGCGAGGGCGGTCCACTCCCCGGACGGCATGTCCAGGTGCCACCAATCGGTCGGATAGCCCTCGTTGTTGGAGCCGAAGCCGATGTAGGCGTCGTCCCCCTCGCACACGCCGTATCCGTATCCCCTGCCCCCACCGGGAAAGGTGCCCATCTCCTCCCAGCTGTCGCTCTCCGGATCATAGCGGTAGACGTCATCGAGGTCGAGGGAAGCGAATCCCGCCTGCCCGGCCAGCACGTATCCGAACTGGTCGTTGGCCACCGCAATGGGATGGTGACGCCCCGTTCCCGGAGGCGACGTCCGCTGCATCCATTCGGATTGGGCGTGGGCGTGGACGCCACAGAAAAGCAGGAGAAGGCTGATGGTGAATCGGTACATGCAGGGCAGGTTGCACTTCGAGAACCCGAAGAACGCCACAATGGTTCGCTCCTGAAGCATCCCTGGTAAGTCAGGGACATTCCGACCAATGATGACCCCGTTAATATCGGTCTGAATTCGTGGTTGGCTTGGCTTCTCGTCACATGTTGACGAACTTGAAAACATGAACCAAACCGCCTTGATTGTCAGGTTTTTGATGGTCATTGCCATCGGCGCAGAGGCCGCTGCCCAAACCCAGGACATATCTGGATGTACAGACCCTGGGGCTTGCAACTACGATCCGTACGCCAACATTGAAGATGGCAGCTGTGAATTCGAGCAGCATCCCTTGATTCCGGATGAGGATTTCACCTTTGGTGGTCCTGTGCTTTACTGGTGTGGTCCTCTTCCCGATTGCAGCAATCCTCTTGTGGGCTGTGGTATTCCAATGGGATACATTCCTGCGGATCCGGACTGTTATGATGCCGTACTCGCACTTCTTCCCACCTGTCAAGAAGAATGGACCAGTACATGCTGGGCTGTCTATGTCGAATGCATGCTGGGCATACCGGGCTGCACCGACCCTTATGCCTGCAATTATGTCGACTCCGCAACATTCGACATTGGTGACTGCTTGTATCCAGGTTATCCGTGCATTTCCGAGGACCCGTGCGAAACCGATGCCATCCTCACGCCAGATTGCAACTGCGAAGGTGTGCTCCTTGACCTCGATGGCGATGGCATCTGTTCACTCAACGACTGCAACGACAACCAGGCTGGCATTCCGGATTTTTTGGGGCAATGCCCTTCAGGCATAGCGGGTTGTCTCGATCCTGAGGCCCTCAACTTCAATGCCGAGAGCATTCACGAGTCGGTCTGCATATATCCAGGTGACTGCGGAACATGGAGCATCGCTGAAAATTGGACTTTCGGATTGCAGGGTTGGCTTGCTGCTGATCAATGGAGCATTTCCGACCCCGAGCTCATCACGCTTGATGAACGCTCCCTCATTATTCAGGGCAAAGACAATGACCTTGGAGACACAACATGGGCCTCCATTGCTGCTCCAACGTCCATGCTCTTGCAGTTCACTTTCGGTTACAACACGCTGGACGGTGGAGCCAACTGGGATCCGCCCATACTTGAAGTCAATGGTGTATCCACGGGATTTGTCGATTACCTGACCACAACTCCGCCGCCGGGGTTCGTGCTCGCACCATTGGATACCTGGGCCCACGGCAAAGACCTTCTCGCCCCCGATGGCATTGGGACGGATCCCTTCCTTCTCCCCCCCGACCAACTGCTGCCCGCCCCGTTTCTTCCCGCAGGTCAACAGACCTGGGACTACCCCTATCAAGTCCCCATTGTCCTCAACCTCGACAGTGGAGATGTTGTGCGGTTCGGAGTGGCCACACTCGATGGACTTTTCGGTGCAGCCACTGCGGTTTTCACAGCATTCACCCATCCATGGTTTTGTCTGGGCTGCAAGGATCTGGATGCATGCAATTATGATGAGCTGGCTACAGTATCGGATGGGTCTTGCGACTACAGTTGTTATGGTTGCCTGGACCAGCTGGCCTGCAACTTTGACCCCATCGCCCTGCTGGAAGGCGAGTGTGATTATTCCTGTTACGGTTGTCTTGAACCGGATGCCTGCAACTACAATGAGACCGCGACGTTACCTGACTCCTGTGATTACAGCTGTTACGGATGTCCTGATCCTTTGGCGTGCAACTTCGATCCTGAATCGAGCATCGATGACGAAAGCTGTGAATATTGTTCCTGCTCATTCCCTCCTGACATCGCTGCAGCATCAGGCATTCCATTTGAGTCAGGGAATCCAGGTTACGAATACTACAATCAGCAGGCGACCCTGCTGACGATGGACGGTTCTCTATTCGATTGCCCGTTCATCACCCCCAATCCTCAGCAGTTGCCGACCGATTGGGGTCAGTCCATCGCCTTGGATGCAGGCGGGCAGTTCATTCTCATCATGGACACGGACTCCACCTTACATGGAGAAGGGAACGATGAATTTGGCCAGGTCAGTATCCCCGATGGTCTGGGAGCCGTCCGTTCCTTTTCCGCTGGCGCATTCCATGCCGCTGCCATAACGGAGGATGGAACACTTGTCGGTTGGGGCTGGAATGGGCATGGGCAAGTTGATTTCCCGGAAGTAGAAAACGCTGTGGGAGTGGAAGCTGGAAGCCGACACACCATTGCCTGGGATGTGCAGGGACACATCGTAATGGCCGTTGGTGCCGATGAGTCGGGACAGTGCACACCCCCTCCCGGCATCTCCATCGATAAACTCTCCGCCTCGGAACACAATGTGGCATTGACCACGGACGGATCGGTAGTCTGCTGGGGAACCAATAATTACGGCCAGTGCGCACCCCCTGAATTCAGCCAACCCGTTGTCGATGTGGCAGCCTCGTATGCATGCAGCATGGCGCTTCTGGCCGACAGTTCAGTGGTCATGTGGGGCAAACTCCCGCTTCCAAACCCCATTGAACACGTTCAAGCCATTGACGGCAATCCACTCACGAGCAAATTCGCCCTTCTTGATTACGATGGGCGGGTTCATCAGATCGACCAGCGCCGGTACTTGGCCATGCAGGGCGTGACACGTGGGGTGCATGCTTTCAGCCGGCCCCGATGCACTGAATGGTGTCTGGACCGTGACGAAGACGGTCTTTGCGATGTTGAAGACCCCTGTGTAGGCGAAGTGATTGAGCCTTGTGGTTGCATTTGCACCAATGACGAAAACACCAATGGCATCTGTGATGAAGAGGAAGTGCGTGGATGCATGGATTCGCGGGCGGCGAACTTCAATATATCCGCCACGCTTCCAGGTGAATGTGATGACATCTTCATCGTGGGATGCATGTCACCTGCAGCTTGCAACTTCAATCCTCAAGCCAATTCCCCCAGCCTGTGTGAGTTTGACGGTTGTGGGGGCTGCACCGATTCCAATGCCTGCAATTTTGAACCTGAAGCGATTTGGGATTCGGGGACATGTGAATATGGGTCGTGCGAAGGGTGTGGTGACCCCATGGCATGCAATTACAATCCCGATGTACCCTCCACTGGAACATGTGATTACTGTTCGTGCAATCGCACGGTTCCCAAGTTCCGGACCCACTTCTCCTACCACCTGATGGTCAATGCTCAAGGAGAGGCCTCATTCGGTGGGAGTGTGAACATTTTAGGTGCTTCATTAGGCATCAATGAAATCGACCTTTCCCCGCTTCTGACTGAAACATGGAGCCATGTGGAAGATGGTGCGGTTTCGCTCTCAGGTGTCGTTCTCCTCATGGAGGATGGGTCCCTCCAAAGTCATGCTCCCTCTTCGAATGAAGTCATTCAGACCATTCTGCGCATGACGCAAACCCACTATGCGGATGCCTACGATGGAGATGTGTTCATTGCACTCCTCGCTGAAGACCTTCAGGTTCCTGAAGGGAATGATTTCATTGATATCGCGGCTGGATTGGACTTGAACATGGCACTGCGCTCCAACGGCACTGTTGCGGGATGGGGAGTCCAAGGAGCCCAACTGCGGCAAAGTGTCAACCCGGATGGCGAGTTTGGGCCGGATGAACAGGTCAACCTGACGGAGTGGATGGAGATGCTGACCGGTGTTGCAGATGTTGAGGTCTCAGGATTCGCCAATTATCACGCCCTGCTTCAGGACGGTACAGTGTCAAGCTACACGAATAGCAATTGGGCCCTGCCCAATGGTTTCAATGAGGGCATCGCGGAGATGGTATGCTCTGACTATTCCTGCATTCTCCGCAAAGAAGACGGAACCCTCTTCGCAGTGGAGGCTTATCTCGACCAAGGGATTTCCTTGGAAGAGGCATTGGAAGACCCCACATGGATGATGCAGGGTGCTTGGGAATTGGGCATCCCACCCGCCATTCTTGCAGGGGGAGAAGTGGTTCAGTTCGATTCGGATTTGGTCTCGGCGGTTTTGTATTCAGATGGATCCGTCGGAGCCTGGATGATCGGCAGCGACGGCGTCAACGACGATTTCGTTCGGATTCTTTCCCCGGAAGAACTCGGGCCCAACCCCGTAGAGCAGGTCATTGGTGGCGTCCAACTGCACACCATCGATGACCACAGCATATTGAGGCACATGGATGTGACCGATGTATTTCCCGCCCTCCTGGACTACATGGAACAAGAGGGACTGGATGACCCCTTCAATGGTTTGGTCGCGACGTCCGTTCCTGACAGCATCATGCTGGGTCATCCTCTGGATTGTGGGCAGGAGTGTCCTGATGCGGATGAAGATGGGATATGTGATGGCGCGGACGATTGCTTTGGAGAGAGGGACGCTTTGGGGATATGCGGAGGGGACTGTCTGATGGACGCAGACCATGATGGCATATGCGATCTGCTCGATCGTCCCGGTTGCACCTATGTCGAGTCATGCAGTTATCTGCCAGAAGCCACCTGGGACGACGGAAGCTGCGTGTTCAGCTTCATTGGTCCCGAAACTGACCTGTCCGCTTGGTTGGATGCCTGTCCTTCGGACATTGACAACAGCGGTGAGGTAGCTACTCAAGACCTGCTTTTGCTCTTGGGCAGCTTTGGCCTGATGTGCGAATCGGATGCCCCCGTGTTTGACCCGTGTTTGGTGGAAGTGCCTTTTGCATGCGGAGACGCCGTTGATTGGCATGGCTACAACTATGCCACCATCGACATCGGAGGACACTGCTGGTTTCAGGAAAACCTGCGCACACCGCATTATTCCAATGGTCAGGCCATGGGCTTTGGATTGGATGATGCAGCCTGGTCCGACGATGAGACAGGGGCCTGGCATTGGGCCGATTCGGACAGTGCAGCCTCAACGACATATGGCCTCCTTTACAATGGATACGCCATACAAGACCCTCGGGGTGTATGTCCTTGGGGATGGCATGTGCCAACAGATGAGGAATGGATGACCGCTGAGCTCTTTGTCGGACTGGATCTGGAGGAAGTTGCGGAAACCGGTTCCCGGGGTGTTGATCACGCCATTGGAAGCAAATTCAAAGCCAATTCAAGCCTTTGGTCGACTGCGGGCACGAACCAATCCGGCTTCACAGGTCTGCCCGCTGGCAGGAGAATGGCCAGCGGCGAAGTCCTGGGTCCTGGGAATTCTGCTTGGTACTGGACCTCATCACTCAATGCAGATGTTGGAATCTGGTCCCGTGGGTTGATCTCCGGAGACGAGGGAATATTGCGTGAATCCCCTTCGGCTGGTGAAGGCTATTCCGTGCGTTGCGTGAAGGACTTCTGAACCCGACCTGCGATGTGGTAGCAGGACGGTATTTTGCGTTCATGTCCTGTTACATCCGGCTGCTTTTGCCTTGCTTCCTGCTCCTTGCCTGGTCTTTCATCGGTATGGCGCAGTTGACCCTGGATGTGACGTCCATTCCTGCGAATACGCCCGCGGACGACGTGATCTACGTAGCGGGCAACTTCAACGGCTGGCAGCCGGGTGAGCCCGCCTATGCGCTGACCGATGATGGCGACGGCACATGGAGCATCACCTTCACCCCGCCGGTCGGCACGGTCGAATTCAAGTTCACCCGAGGATCCTGGTCCACGGGAGAGGGCAACGCCTCCGGCGGGTTCCAGCCCAACCACACGGTGGCCTACACCGGAGCGTCCATAACCGAAAGCCTGCCCATACTCTCATGGGAGGGCGAAGGCGGCACGGGCAGCGCGACGGCCGGACCGGGCGTGGAAGTGCTCGAACCCGATTTCTTCATCCCCCAGCTCGAACGCGAGCGCACCATCCGCGTCTACACACCGCCGGGCTATGCGGACGGCGAGGACCATTATCGCGTGATGTACCTGCACGATGGGCAGAACTGTTTCGACCTGGCGACCTCCTTTGCAGGCGAATGGGAAATCGATGAGACCCTCGATGCCCTGCACGCCGAGGGCGATCCTGGCTGCATCGTAGTGGCCATTGACAATGGCGGGGAGCACCGCTTCGACGAATACAACCCCTACCTCCACCCTGTCTACGGCGGCGGCGAGGGTGACGCTTATGTGGACTTCCTCGTGGAGACGTTGAAGCCCTGGGTCGACGAACACTACCGCACCTTGCCGGGCCGGGAGCACACTGGCATCGCGGGCAGCTCCATGGGCGGCCTCATCAGCCAGTATGCCGCTTTTCGGGAGCCGGGGGTCTTCAGCCGGGTGGGCGTCTTCTCCCCTGCCTATTGGACCGCCGACCCCATTTTCGGTTTCATCACGGGCGCCGAGCATCCAGATCCCATGCGGGTCTACACGGTGGTCGGTGAATTGGAGGGACCTGCCTACGTGGGCGATGTGGTGGAAATGGACGCCGCCATGACGGCTTCGGGACTGGGTACGGATGAATACCTGACCACCGTCCACGCCGACGGAGAGCACAGCGAATGGTATTGGGCCCGCGAATTCCCGGACGCCTACCAATGGCTCTGGGCGGGAACCGCCGACGTGGATTCACCTATCCCCGCGACCGGAAACTTCTCGCTCGCCTTCAGCTCGGACAGCCAGCAGGTGCGCATCATCCCGGCACCGGGCTTCGACCCCGTGGAGGTGGCCCGCATGGAGTTGCTCGACGTGGACGGGCGCATGGTCTTCCGCGCCGAAGGCTGGACCGACAGGATGCCGGTTTCGGGCTACATGCCGGGATTGCGCATCGTCCGCATCGTCATGGCCGACGGACGGATGCTCTCCAAGGGGCTCGTGCACCCCTAACGAAAAAGCCCGGCACGGTGGCCGGGCTCTTCTTTCAATTCAGTCTGGGATCACTCGCCGGTGAACTCGACGGTGACGGAGTCACCACAGGCCACGGTCACGGTCGTCTCGTAGGCCGTGCAGAGGGAAATCAGCGCGAGGCTGAACTCGACGTCGATGTCGCCGGCGTCCACCTCCACGCTCTGGGAAGCGAGGATGCCCATGTCGGTGGCGATCTCGTCACCGCCCACACTCACATCGGGCGTGCAGGGGGAGTTGTTGATCACGGTGATGACGGCCTTGTTGCCCTCGTCACAAGGGGTGGTGTCGTCACTGCAACCGGTGACGAGCAGGAAAGCGGCAGCGATGCCGAAGAGGTTGCGGAGTTTCATCCTTGGTTGGTTTTGGGGCGCGAAAATACACGCTGTGTTCACCCAATTCCGTTCATCCGGAAATGGTTGCAT